>JAWVDX010000457.1:0-4485 GCA_033857015.1 Gaiellaceae bacterium | reverse complement strand
TGCGTCGAAGATCCGCTCGACGCGGATCTCGAGCTCGCTCGGGGTGGTGACGGTGGTGGTGTTCATCTCAGCCCACCGCCGTCTTCACGAGCTTGCGGATCTTCGCCTCGTCGGCTGCGGTCAGCTTCGGCAGCGCGAAGGCGACCGGCCACATGGAGCCTTCGTCGAGCTTCGCCGTGTCGTTGAAGCCGAACATCGCGTAGCGCTCCTTGAACTTCGCGGCGTCGCGGAAGAAGCAGACGACCTTGCCGTCCTTGGCATAGGCGGGCATCCCGTACCAGGTCTTCGGCGTGAGGCCCGGTGCCGCGGCCCTGACGAGCTCGTGGACCCGCTTGGCGAGGGCGCGATCCTTCGGCGACATCGACGCGATCGCGGCCCGTACGGCGCTCTCCCCGTCCTCGTTGGCCTTCAGCTCTTTGGCGCGGGCCTTCATCGCGGCCTTCTCCTCGGCCGAGAAGCCCTCGTTCTTCTTCGCGGTGCTGCTCATCGGTCTCCTTTCGTGCGTTCGACGACCTGCGCGAAGCGGTCGAGCCGCTGCAGCCACGTGCTGATGCCCTCGAAGGCGTAGGGCGCAAGCATGCACCTGCGGACGCGGCCGACCTTCTCCGTCGTCACGAGCTGCGCCTCCTCGAGCAGCCGGATGTGCTTCTTCATCCCGGTCAGCGACATGCCGAAGGTCTCGGCGAGCTCGCTGACCGTCGCGCGGCCGGAGCCGAGCCGTTCGAGGACGGCGCGACGGGTCGGATCGGCGAGGGCTGCGAATGCGCGGTCGACGGTCGTTGGATACTGAACCATTAGGTTCACTATAGGAGGTTCGGCGCCGCGATGCAAGACCGCCACGCCGACAAGTGGGGGCTGAAGCGTCTAGCCGTCGAAGCGGCGGCCGCGGTCGCCCGAGCCGCCCCAGCCCGGGGCGTCGTTGTGCTCGATGTCGATCGAGACGATCGCGTCGCGACGGATCATCCGGCCGTTCACGTTCGGCCAGTCGTCGTCCTTGAGCTGCTCGGCGAACTCGCGCGCGCCGGCCTGCGCATCGTCCTCCGTCGCGAACTTGCCGAGAAACATGCGCTCGCCGTCGGCGAGGCGAAGCGTCAGCTCGAAGGGCCCGCCCTGCTCCTGCTCGCCGGCGTTCTGAGCGGGTGGCTCGGGCGCGCTCGGCTGCGGGGCCGTGGAGGCGTGCTGCAGGGCTGGCGTAGACGGCTCGGGTGGCTGCGGCGCCCGGCCGATCGCGTCCAGGTCGAAGGCGCTCAGGGGGTAGTCGATGTGGGGCGTCTCGCCGATCGGGCGCAGGCCGTCTCCGAGCGGCCCCCTCGTCGAGGGCGGCGGAGGCGGTGGCGCCGAGCCGTTGCGATCGGCTGCGCTGTCCAGGTCGGGCTCGACGGTTGCGGCGGGCGCCGGCTCGGGCTCGAGCTCGGCCGGCTGCTCGACGGCAGGCTCGGCAAAGGCTGCGGCGGCGGGCTCCTCGTAGGCGGGGGGCTCGGGGGCGGCGATCGGCTCCTCGGCCACCGGCTCCTCGACCACCGGCTGCTCCGTGACCGGGACCGGCTCCTCGTAGGCGGGCGCGAGGCCCGCCGCGAGCGGCTCCTCGAAGGCGGGTGCAACCTCGGGCTCGTCCTGAGCAGGCGCAGGATCGGCCGCAAAGGGCTCCTCGTACGCCGGGGCAGGCTCCGCCGCGACCGGCTCGTCGAACGCCGGCGCAACATCTGCCGCGAAGGGCTCCTCGTAGGCCGGCGCGACATCGGTCGCGAGCGGCTCCTCGTACACCGGAGGAGGGGCGGGCTCCTCGGCCGGGGCCGGCGGCTCGTAGGACGGCAGCGGCGGTCCCTCCTCCGACGAGGGGAACGGCGGCGGCTCGTCGTCGTAGGCTGGGGCCTGCGGCGGCTGCTCGTAGGTCGGAGCGACGTCCTGCGGCACGGGAGGCTCGTAGATGGGCGTCTCGGCGGCCGCCGGCTGCTCGTAGACGGGCTCCACGGGCGGCTCGTAGGGCGTGGCGTCGGTCCACGCGGGCGGCCCGGTGGGATCCGGCGCCGGCTGCTCGACGGGCGGCGCCTCGTACGCCGCGGGCTGCTCGTAGGCCGGCGCGGCCGGCTGCTCGTAGGCGGGCTGCTCGGGCGCCGGGGGCGCCTCCCAGGCCGGCGGGGCAGCCTGTTCGTAGGCTGGCGCCTCGGGCTGCTGGGCCCAGGCCGGCGTCGGCTGCTCGTAGACCTGCTCCGCGGGCGCCTGAGGCGCTGCCGGCTGCTCGTAGACCTGCTCCGCGGGCGGGGCGGCGGGCTGCTCCCACATGGCCGGGTCGGGCGGCTCGACGGGCGCCGCGCCGGCTCCGGGAGCGACCCCGGCGGCCATCTCGATGCGCTGGGCCAGGATCGAGGGCGGCGAGACGACGAAGCGCGCGTGCGTCCCGAGCAGGCGGCGGATCGTCTCCATCGTGTCCTCGTTCGGGTCGGCGAGCGCGACGATCGGCACGCCGAACTCTTCCAGAAGAGGCAATGCCATCAGACGGCGCGAGTCCTCGATCGTGACTCGACGGGCCACGTTGGGGTCGATCGCCACGGTCGAGATGTCGAGGAACGGAAGGCCCTTCTGCCCGGCGAGCAGGCGCCCGAGGTCGAGCTCGGTCAGCCACCCGCGCGAGAGCAGCACCTCACCGAGGCGCTTGCCGGTGCGCAGGCCCTCGGCGAGCGCGTCCTCGAGCTGCTGCGGCGCGATCAGCCCGGCGCGGAAGATCAGCGTCCCGAGCGGCATGTCGAGCATGTCCTCGTAGCCCTCGACGGGCTGGAACTGGGAGATCGGCTCGGCAGGCGCCTCCTCGACCGGGGGCGGCGGCGTCAGCCCGGGAACAGCCGGCTGCTCGAGGAACGCAGGCGGCGGAGGCGGCATGGCGGCAGGCGGCTGCGCAGCAGGGGGCTGCTCGTATTCCTGCTCCTGACGGCGCCGCAGAAATGCCACCTACATCTCCCTTTCGAACGAGGCAAATACGACTTCTAGCGGGGCAATATCCGCTGGACACACTGTACCGCGATCCTTACTGAACGACGACACGGGCCAGCTCCTCCACCGTCGTGAGCCCCTGCGCGACCTTGGCCATCCCGTCGTCCCAGAGCGTGCGCATCCCGGAGTCCATGGCGGCGCGCTCGATCTCCTCGCGACTCGCCTTGGACGCGGCCATCGCGGCCAGGTCCTCGGTCATCTGCAGCAGCTGGAAGATGCCGAGCCGTCCCTTGTAGCCGGTCTGGTTGCAGCGCGGGCAGCCGACCTTGCGATAGAAGGCCATCCCGTCCATCTGCGCCGCGACGTCCGGCGAGAGCTTGGCCTCGAGAAGGTCGGTCTGGGTCGGCGTGTACATCTCCGCGCAGTTGGAGCAGAGCTTGCGGGCGAGGCGCTGGGCCAGCACGCCGGTGACGGCGGCGCCGACGAGAAACGGTTCCACGCCCATCTCGTTCAGGCGCGTCAGCGCGGCCGGGGCGTCGTTGGTGTGCAGCGTGGAGAGCACCATGTGACCGGTGAGAGCGGCCTCGATCGAGATCTTGGCGGTCTCGGAGTCTCTGATCTCCCCGACCATCACGACGTCGGGGTCGGAGCGCAGGATCGAGCGCAGGGCGGCCGCGAAGGTGAGCCCCGCCTTGACGTTGATCTGCACCTGGTTGATCCCGGAGAGCCGATATTCCACGGGGTCCTCGACGGTGATGACGTTGATGTCCGGGCTGGCGATGAGCCCGATGCCCGCGTAGAGCGTCGTCGACTTGCCGGAACCGGTCGGCCCGGTCACGAGGAGCGCGCCGTACGGCTTCTGGATGAGCTCCTCGAGCGACGTCCGCATGTCGTCGTTGAGCCCGACCGACTCGAGCGTCGGCGGCTTCTTCGACTTGTCGATGAGGCGCATGACGACGCACTCGCCCTCGACCGTCGGGAGGATCGCGACACGGATGTCGAGCAGGCGGCCCGCGGAGGCCGCGTTCAGGGAGATGCGCCCGTCCTGCGGCTTGCGCCGCTCGGCGATGTCCAGCTTCGCGAGCACCTTGAGGCGGGTCGTGACACCGGCCGCCATGCGCTTCGGGATGCGCTGCATCTCCTGCAGCACGCCGTCGATGCGGTAGCGGACGACGAGCGCGTCCTCCTCCGGCATGAAGTGCACGTCGGACGCGCCGTCCTCGGCGGCCTGGAAGAGGATGGAGTTGACGAGGCGGACGAGCGGCGCGTCGGAGACGCCGTCTTCCTGCTCGAGCTCCGTCTGGTCGTCGTCGACGACCTGGATGTCCTCGAGCACCGCGGACGCGCTCATCTGCTCGGTGGTGCGCGTGAGGCGGCGCACCTCCGCGAGGATCTCGTCGCTCGAGGCCACGCCGAGCTCGAGCTGGTGACGGGTCGCGAGCCGCAGCTCGTCGATGCCGTTGATGTTCGACGGGTCGGCGATCGCGACCATCAGGCGGTCGTCCTTGAGCGCGTACGGGAGGGCGATGACGCGCTCGAGGACGTGCGGCGGGATCG
>JAWVDX010000456.1:0-3914 GCA_033857015.1 Gaiellaceae bacterium | reverse complement strand
TGGCGGCGATCTCCGGGTCGACGGTGATCTCGAACTTCCAGTCGCGCAGCGCGTCGCGCGTCTTCTCGAGCGTGATCGTCTTCATGAAGCGGCAGACCGCCTTCTCGTTGACCGGCAGGAACGTCTTGCCCGGGGCGTCCTTCTGGAGGCGATGGATGATGCCCGTCTCGGTGGCGATGCGGAAGCGCTGCGCGTCGCTCTGCTTGGCGAAGTTGACCATGCCCTCGGTGGAGAGGATGTGCGTGCGTGCGTTGCCGAACGCCATCGCCTGGCTGGCGCAGCCGCACTCGGGGTGCACCATGAACTCCGCCTCGGGGTCGCTGGCGATCCACTCGTCGATGTCGCTCGGGCGGATGCCGGCGTGCACGTGGCACTCGCCGAGCCAGATCGTCAGCTTGCGGCCCGTCTCGCGCTCGGCCCAGAGGCCGAGGTAGAGATCCGGGAGGAAGAGGATCTCCCTGTCCTCCGGGATCGCGCGGATGATCTCGCGGGCGTTGCCCGAGGTGCAGCAGTAGTCCGACTCGGCCTTGACCGCTGCGGAGGTGTTCACGTAGGACACGACCACCGCGCCGGGATGCTGCGCCTTCCACTGCCGCAGCTCGTCGGCGGTGATCGACTCGGCGAGCGAGCAGCCGGCGCCGAGATCGGGCAGCAGCACCGTCTTCTCCGGCGAGAGGATCTTGGCCGTCTCGGCCATGAAGTGCACGCCGCAGAAGACGATCGCCGAGGCGTCCGTGGCCGCCGCCTGGCGCGAGAGGCCGAGCGAGTCGCCGACGTAGTCCGCCACGTCCTGGACGTCGGGCAGCTGGTAGTTGTGCGCAAGGATCACGGCGCCACGCTCGGCCGCAAGGGCGCGCACCTCCTCGTGGAGCTCGGTCGTCGCCGCGACGGTCATACGACCTCCAGCGAGACGTCGAGCGAGCGGGCGCTGTGGGTCAGCGCGCCGACCGAGATGAAGTCGGGGCCTGCGTCGGCGTAAGCGCGCACGGTGTCGAGCGTGACGCCGCCCGAGACCTCGAGCTCCGCGCGCCCGGCCGCCCGCGCGACTGCCTGCCGCACCGACGCGGGGCTCATGTTGTCGAGGAGGATCCGCTCGACGCCGAGCGCCAGGGCCTCTTCCAGCTGGTCGAGCGTGTCGACCTCGAGCTCGAGCGGGAGCTCCGTCTGCGCGCGCAGCCGCTCGACCGCGGGGCCGACGCCGCCTGCGAGGCGCACGTGGTTGTCCTTCAGGAGGGTGGCGTCGTAGAGCCCGAAGCGGTGGTTTCGCCCGCCGCCGCAGCGCACGGCGTACTTCTCGAGTGCGCGGAGCCCCGGCGTCGTCTTGCGCGTGTCGAGGATGGCCACGCCCGTTCCGGCCACGGCGTCGACGTAGCGGCGGGTGAGCGTGGCGATCCCGCAGAGGCGCGCCAGGAGGTTCAGGGCGAGCCGCTCGCCGGTGAGGATCGCGCGGGCGGGGCCTTCGAGCCGGGCGAGCGCCTGCGGCAGCTCGTCGACCTGCTGGCCCTCCTCGACGAGCGGGGTGAATGCCACGTCGAGATCGAGCTGCGCGAAGACGGCGCGCGCCGCGGGCAGGCCGGCCACCGTCCCCTCCTCCTGGAGGACGAGCAGCGCCTGACAGCGCTGCGCGGGATCGATTGCGAGACTCGTCACGTCTCCCGAGCCGACGTCCTCCGCGAGGCCTTCTGTGATCACGCGCGCCAGGTCGAGGTCGAGGTTCAGGTCGGTCATGTCTAACGCCATGGCTCGAAGACCGGCTCCTGGCCCGGTCGGATGACCGTGTGCGCGAGGAAGCGCTCGTCCTCGACCGGGAAGTCCACGCGGAAGTGGCTCCCGCGGCTCTCCTCCCGGGCGAGCGCGCTGCGGGCGACGAGGCGCGGGACGAGCGCCGGCGCGTCGAGCAGCCGCTCGAGCCCCGCGGCGTCGCGCAGCAGGCCCGCGTGCTCCCACACGGCTTCGCGGAGCGTCTCGTCGATGCGATCCTCTTCTCCTAGTAACAAACTGTTACTAAGTCGCTCCGGAAGCTCCGGCTCGGCGAGCGCCGTCAGCGCGGCGTCGCGGCCGTAGACGAGGCACTCCAGCATCGAGTTCGAGGCGAGGCGGTTTGCGCCGTGCACACCGGTGCAGGCGACCTCGCCGGCCGCGTACAGCCCGGGGAGCTCGGTGCGCCCGTCGAGGTCGGTGACGACGCCGCCCATCGTGTAGTGCGCTGCCGGGGAGACGGGCACCGGCTCGTCGGCGGGATCGAAGCCCGCCTCCTCGATGCGCTCGACGAGGCTCGGGAACCGGCTGCGGTCGATGCCGCGGAGATCGAGCGTTGCGCTGCCCGCGGCCGCGACCGCGCGCGCGACGACGTCCCGGGGCGCGAGCTCGTCGGTGAAGCGCTCGCCGTCGCCGTCGAGGAGCGTCGCCCCCGCCCCGCGGAGCGCCTCGCTCAGCAGGAGGCCGGTCACCGGCAGCGCCGTCGGATGGAACTGGACGAACTCGAGGTCGGCGACCGCCGCTCCGGCGCGGTAGGCCAGCGCGATGCCCTCGCCGAGCGCCCCGCGCGGGTTCGTCGTGCGCGCCCACAGGGCGGCCATCCCGCCGGTCGCGAGCAGCGTCGCCCGGCCGGCGATCGCCCGCTTGGCGGTCACGACGCCGGCGCAGCGCCCGTCCTGGAGCCAGAGCGAGACGACCCGCTCGCCCTCGGCGACGCGGATGTTCGGGTGCGCAAGCACCTGCTCGGCCAGCACGCGCGAGATCCTCGCTCCTGTCGCGGCGCCCTCGCAATGGAAGATGCGGTTGCGCGAGTGACCGCCCTCGAGGCCGAGGGTCGGCTCGAACGGGACGCCGAGGCGCTGCAGGTCGAGGATCCGCGCCGGCGCGTCCTCGACGAGCTTCCGCGCGGCGCGCTCGCTCGAGAGCCCGCGACCCGCCGCGAGCGTGTCGGCGAGGTGGAGCTCCGGCGAGTCGCCGTCGGCGACCGCGGCCGCCACGCCGCCCTGGGCCAGGTAGCTCGCCGTGGTGACGAGCGGCCCCTTCGAGAGGACGAGCACATCAGCGCCTTCGTCCGCAGCCGCAAGTGCTGCGTAGAGACCGGCAACCCCGGCGCCCACGATCAGCAGCTCAGCTCGCTCGGTCGTCATGGAAATCCGCTACCTTCCGGTTATCGCCTGAGAGTTGAAAACCTCTGAGGCACACTATACCGGAGTTTGCGACCCATGGACAAAAACGACCCGCACACCCTTCCAACCCACGTCGCCCTGGCCGCGGTGCTCCAGGTGCGGGACTGCCGGCTGCAGGCGCTGGTGTGGCAGCGAGCCCGGGATCCGTTTCGCGGCGCCTACGCCCTCCCCGGCGGCTACCTCGAGCGCGGCGAGACGCTGGAGGAGTCGATCCGCCGCCACCTCGCAGCGAAGGTCGACGTGCAGGAGGTGTCGCACCTCGAACAGCTCGTGACGCTGAGCGACCCGGAGCGCACCCCGCTCGCCTGGCAGCTCGCGACCGCGTACCTGGGCCTCGTCCCGTCCGATCTCGACCCGTCCGTTCCGGACGACACCGAGTGGCATCCCGTCGACGAGCTGCCCGAGATGGCGTTCGACCACGGGAGGATCGTGCTCGCGGCGCGCGACCGCCTCCGCGCGAAGCTCTCCTACACGAACCTGGGCTTCGCGCTCGCGCCCGAGCAATTCTCGATCTCGGAGCTGCGCGTGCTCTACCGCGCCGCGCTCGGGCACGAGGTGTCGGCGACGAACCTGCAGCGCGTGCTGCTGCGCCGCGGCCTGCTCGAGGCGACGGGCGAGCGCCGCGAGCCGGGACGGGCAGGCGGCCGGCCGGCGCAACTCTTCAGGTTCCGCTCGCACACGCTCGCGATCACGGACCAGTTCGCGGTGCTGCGTCCTCCGGACGAGCGCTAGACGACGAGAAAGGGCGCC
>JAWVDX010000455.1:0-4257 GCA_033857015.1 Gaiellaceae bacterium | reverse complement strand
GATCGCCGGGCTCGAGGAAGCTCGGCAGGTCGCCGAAGCGCGCGTGCCGGAGCTCGCCGGTCGACCGGCTCGCGACGAGGAGCGCGACGTCGTCGCGACCCGAGCCGCGCACCTCCGGCGGCTCGGTCGCCTCGAGGTGCGCCGCGACTGGCAGCGCGCTCACACCGGCAGCCCGGCGAGCTCGCGCGCCCGGTACCGCCCGCTCGGAAGCGTGCCTTCCACCAGAGCAAGGAGCCCCGGGACGCTCTCCTCCGGCAGCGGTCGATCCGAGATGTCCTCGCCGGGGAACGCCTCCTGGTGGAGCTGTGTCCGCATGTCGCCGGGGTCGACGGCGTAGACGCGCACTCCGGGGCTCTCCGCAGCCAGGATCGCGCTCAGCTGGTCGAGTGCAGCCTTCGAGGCGCCGTAGCCGCCCCACCCTTCGTACGGCTCGACCGCGGCGTCGGAGCTGATGTTGAGGATCGCCGCTCCCGGCACCAGGCGCGGGAGCACGAGCTGCACGAGCGCAAGCGGCGCGATCGTGTTCGCCTCGAGCACGCGGCGCAGCTCCTCCAGCGAGTGCTCCGCCAGGGGAGGCAGCGGGCTCGGCCCGAGGATGCTGGCGTTGTTGACCAGCAGGTCGATCCGCGCGCCGGCCGCCTGGACGAGGGCGAGCCGGTGCGCGGGATTCCTGACGTCGCCGGGCAGAGAGACGACGCCGGGGAGGCCGCGCACGGCCCGGCGAAGCGCCTCGCCGTCACGTGCGTCGACGGTGACCCGCCAGCCGCGCTCGGAGAGGGCGCGGGTCAGAGCCAGTCCGAGCCCGCGCGAGGCGCCGGTTACGAGTGCGTTCGCCATGGCTCCACGGTACGAGCCGCCCGGCCCGAGCCGCCATCGGCAATTGGTCCTAGGACCGTTCGGGGACGACTCCCGCGCGTACGGCCAGAACAGCGGCCTGCGTGCGGTCGCTGACCCCGAGCTTGCCCAGCACGTTCCCCACGTGCGTCTTGACCGTCTTCTCCGCGACGCCGAGCTCACGGGCGATCAGCTTGTTCGGGAAGCCGCGGCCGATGAGGACGAGCACCTCGCGCTCCCGCGCCGTCAGCCGCTCGAGCGGATCGCTCCCGCCCTCGGCGGCGAGCGTCTCGACCAGGCGGGCAGCCACGACCGGATCGAGCAGCGCCTCCCCCGCGCTCGCGGCCCGGACTGCGCGCACGAGCTCCTGCGGCTCCGCGTTCTTCAGCAGGTAGCCCGCGGCGCCCGCCCGCAGCGCCGGCATGAGCTTGTCGTCGTCCAGGAAGCTCGTCAGCACGATCACGCGGGCGGCCGGCGCCTGCTCGCGCAGCGCCCGCATCGCGGCGAGCCCGTCGAGGCGCGGCATCACGAGATCCATCAGCACGACGTCCGGCTCGAGCTCGAGCGTCGCGGCGATCGCCTCCTCCCCGTCGGCGGCCTCGCCGGCGATCTCGATCCCGTCCTGCAGCTCGAGGAACGCGCGCAGCCCTTCGCGCACGACCGCGTGGTCGTCGACGAGCAGGACACGGATCGGCTCAGCCACCGCCGACCTCGAGCCGCACGGTCGTGCCGGCGCCCGGCGCGGAGCGCAATGCGAGAACCCCGCCGAGCCGCCGCGCGCGCTCCTCCATCGAGGTCAGGCCGAGGCGCCGCGAGCGCAGCCCCGGCGCGTCGAGGTCGAAGCCGGCGCCGTCGTCCTCCACCTCCAGCACCATCCGTCCCTCGGTGGAGTGGAGGCGCACCGCGATGAGCGTCGCATCCGCGTGGCGGAGCGCGTTCGAGAGCGCTTCCTGCGCGATGCGCAGCACCTCGGCGTCGCGCGCCGGGTCGCTCGCGACCTCGTCGTCGACGTCGAGGTCGATCGCGCGCTGCTCGATGCGGCGCAGCACCTCGACGTGCTTGCGCAGGGCGCCGCAGAGGCCGTCGCGCTCCAGATCGGGTGGGCGCAGCTCGAAGACGAGCCCGCGCAGCTCGTCGAGCGCGTCCTGGGCCTGCCCGCGCAGCCGCACGACGTGCTCGCGCGCCGCCTCCGGGTCGCGCTCGAGCAGCGTCGCCGCAGCCTCGGCGCTCAGCACGAGGCCGAACAGCTTCTGGCTGACGGCGTCGTGGAGCTCGAGCGCGAGCCGGTTGCGCTCCGCCACGATCGACAGCTCGCGCGTCTGCTCGTAGAGCCGAGCGTTGGCGATCGCGATCGCCGCGTGCGCAGCCAGCCGCTCGATCAGCTCGACGTCCTCGTCCGTGAAGTCGGGCCCGCCGAGCTTCTCCGTCAGGTAGAAGGCGCCCACGACGCCGGCGGGCGAGACGATCGGCACGCCGAGGAAGGAGCGCATGTCGGGGTGCCCGTCCGGCCACCAGCCGCGGAAGCGCGGATGCTCGTGCATGTCGCGCGTCCGGTACGCCGCGTCCACCTCGAGCATGGCCCCGAGGACGCCGTGCTGGCGGGGCAGCGGCCCGAGCGAGGCGGTCAGCTCGTCGCTCATCCCGGCGGTGAGGAACTGGCGGAACCCGCCCTCCCCGTCCGGGAGCCCGAGCGCGGCGAACTGCGCTCCCGCCAGCTCGCGGGCGCTCTCGACGAGGCGCTGCAGCACCTCCTCGACGGAGACCTCGGCGGCGACGGCCAGCATGGCGTCACTGACCGCTTTGAGCGTGGGATTGAGCCGTTCTGCCACGTCCACCACGATACGCGCCCCGAAACTCCGAACATTTCCTTGACATGCCTCTTGCACTGGGCGGGAAGGCCAGAAAGGACACCAAGCCCAGGAGGAAAGACATATGCGCTCGAGCAACAGATTTGCCGCCCTAGCGGGCGCCGCAGCGATGGCGCTGCTGATGACCATCGGGATCGGGGCGGCCTCACAGGCCGCGCCTTCCAACACGTCGCTGCCGTCGATCAGCGGCTCGGCCAAGGACGGGTCGGTCCTGACCGCCAGCCGCGGCAGCTGGACCGGCAGCCCGAAGTCCTACGAGTTCCAGTGGCAGCGCTGCGACTCGGCCGGCGGGAACTGCAACCCGATCAGCGGCGCCACCTCGAAGCAGTACACCGTGGCGACCGCCGACGTCGGGAACCGCCTGCGCGTCCAGGTGACCGCCAAGAACGCCGACGGCTCCGGCGTCGCCGCCTCGCGGCCGACCAACGTCGTCCAGGCGACCGGCCAGTCTCCGAAGAACACGGCCCCGCCGACGATCACCGGCACGGCGAAGGAAGGCGGCGTCCTCACCGCCACGCAGGGCACGTGGACGGGGAGCCAGCCGATCACCTACACCAACCAGTGGCAGCGCTGCGACGCGACGGGCGGCAACTGCACGAACGTCGCCGGAGCCACGAGTGGCACGTACACCCTCGCCTCGGCCGATGTCGGCGGGACGATCCGCGTCAGCGTGACCGCGAAGAACAGTCACGGCGCCACGCTCGCCACCTCGGCGGAGACCGGCCTGGTCGCGCCGGCAACCTCGGGCGGCAAGGCGATCTCGATCGCGCAGGTGTCGCTCCCGAACCAGCTGATCGTGGACAAGGTCGCGTTCACGCCGAACCCGCTGCGCTCGCACGGCGACCTGACTGCGCGCTTCCACGTCGTGGACACGCGGGGCTTCTCGATCCAGGGCGCGCTCGTCTACGCGCTGGGGCTGCCGTACAACTACGCGTACTCCTCACCGGAGACGCCGACCGACAGCAGCGGCTGGGCGACGATCGCGATCCGGCCGAAGGCGGCACTGCCGCTGCACTCGGGCGGGGCGCTCGTCGTCTTCGTCCGCGCGCGCAAGCCGGGGGAGAACCTCCTCGCCGGCGTCTCGACGCGTCGCCTCGTGCAGGCGCGGCTCAGCGCTCCGTAGCTGGGGCACCGGGGGGAGTCGCCTCGGCGGCTCCCCCGCCTTGCTCTAGCGGGAGGTGAGGCCGGCGGCGGCGATTGCAGCGCGGGCGAGCGCGTCGTCGACGTCGCCTGCGAGCCCGCTCACGCCGACGGCTCCCACGGGCGTGTCGCCCTCGTAGATCGCGACGCCGCCCGGCCAGAACGTGTAGGCCGGGTCGAAGTTGTGGCGCTCGAGCCGGTCGTCCGCTGTGCCTTCGCCGAGCGCCAGTGTCGACGGCACGCCGCTGCGCGCGACCGTGAACGCCTTGCGCTGCGCGTTGAAGCGCGTGTCGTGGTTCGAGCCGTCCATCCGCGCAGCCGCGACCAGCTCGCCGTGCGTGTCGCCGACGAACACGGACACCGGCCCGGGCGCGTTCGCGACGACGTGGGCGACGATCTTCTGGGCCAGCGCGAG
>JAWVDX010000454.1:0-3138 GCA_033857015.1 Gaiellaceae bacterium | reverse complement strand
GCCGCGCTCCCGGGCGCACAGGTGACGTCGAACGGCGGGCTCGGAATCGTCCTGCTGCTCGCAGCCGGCTCCTGGCTGGCGCACCGCCGCCTCGCCCGCGGTCCCTAGCCCTATGCTCTCGGTCGATGGCTGCCGAGCTCGAGCCCGTCTACCTCATCGGTGGGAGCGACCGTGCCAAGGTCGACCGCGCGCTCGCCCGGCTCCGCTCCCGCGTCGGCGAGGACGCGGTGCAACGCCTCTCCGCCCTTGATGTCCCGGCAGCCGACGCGATCGCGGCGTGCAACGCCGGCGGCCTCTTCGCGAGCGGCGGCAAGGTGGTCCTCGTCGACGCTGTCGACAAGTGGAAGGCCGCCGACGTGAAGGCGCTCGGGGAGTACCTCGCGAGCCCCGCGCCCGACACCGTCCTCGCGCTCGTCGCCGACGAGCCGCCCGCGGGAAGCGCGCTCGCCAAGCTCTGCGAGAAGCACGGCGAGCTCCTGTTCTTCGAGCTCCCGAAGAAGCTCCCCGAGTGGGTCGCGACGCAGCTGGCGGCGCGCGGCGCCAAGGCCGACGCCGAGGCCTGCCGCGTCCTCGTCCAGCTCGTCGGCAGCGACGTGCACGAGCTCTCCGGCGAGATCGACAAGCTCGCCACCTGGGCGGGCGGCGACCTCATCTCGGCCTCGGACGTCGAGCTACTCGTCGCAGCGCGCGCGGACATCCCGCCATTCGCGCTGACGGACGCCTGGGGCCGGCGCGACGTCGCCGGTGCGCTCCGCGCCTTCGAGACGCTGCTCGAGCGCGACAGCGGGCCGCGCTCGGGGACGCTGCTCCGGCTGGCCGCGCTCTTCGGCAATCACGTCGCCCGTGTGCGCGCCTGTCACGCGCTGGCCGCCGAAGGAGTCCGCCCTCGCGACGCCGCCGGCAAGCTGAAGATGCACCCCTTCGCCGCGGAGAACGCCTTCCGTCAGGCGCAGAACTTCAGCGAGCACGAGCTCCGCCAAGCGGCGATCCGCCTCTCGCAGCTCGACCTCGCTCTCAAGGGCAACAGCCGTCTCGGCGGCGAGCTCGAGTTCGAGCGCACGCTCGTCGCGCTCACGCGCGCGGCGTAGGTTGGTCGGCCCATCGAGATCTCCGGCGGTTGGGGCCGCGCTGCGCACGGCGGTGCGCAACGGTCTAACAGTCGGCGATCCGCTCGCCCTGCAGGAGACCAACAACGCGGTCGTCTGGCTGCGGCCGAACAACATCGTCGCAAAGGTTGCGAAGTGGACGCACGAGTGGCTGCAGCGCGAGCACGCGCTCGCAGTCGCAATAGCACCGGACGGGGCGGGGCTGATCGCTGCGCCGGCCGCCGGCCTGGGCCCGACGGTCGACGACGAGACGGGCTACCTCGTGACGTTCTGGAAGCGGCTCGAGCATGATCCCGACGCCGAGCCGCGCGCGCTGGAGCTCGTCGACTCATTGCGTGGGCTACACCATCTGCTCGCGTCGTACGAGGGCGAGTTGCACGACTTCCGCGCTCAGAGCCTACAACGCGCGCGCGACGCGCTCGCTGTCGACGAGGACATGAGCGCTCTGACCTCAGCCGACCTCGAACTGCTGCGCACGTGTTTCGACGATCTCCTCGCGCAGCTCGACGAGCGGAGCTTCGCGGAGCAGGTCATCCACGGTGATGCGCATATGACGAACGTTCTGTCGACGCCGTCGGGCTTGCGCTGGATCGACCTCGAGCACGTGTGTCGAGGCCCCGTCGAGTGGGACCTCGCATTCCTCCCAGAGGAGGCCGCGAGCGCCTACCCCGAGTCCGACTCCGAGCTGATCGAGCTCCTACGCGGCCTCTGCAGCGCCCAGGTCGCAACCTGGTGTTGGCGGCGTGCGGACGACGTCCCCGAGTTGCGACCCCACGCCGTGTACCACCTCCAACGGCTGCGAGAGCTGCGCGCTACGAGTTGACGAGGCGCTGCGCCTGCGACTTCTTGCGCGCCGCGGTGTTCTTGTGCAGCGCCCCGTGCGCGGCGGCGCGGTCGATCGTGGAGATGAGCAGCGTGTGCTCAGCCGCGATCTTCGCCTTGTCGCCGTCGGTCACGGCAGCACCGAGACGCTTCGTCAGCGTCTTCACGGTGGAGCGGTAGCGCAAGTTCTCGAGCCGCTCGCGAGCTGCGGTCCGGACGCGCTTCTTCTGTTGCTTGATGTTCGGCATAGGCGTTAAAAGGCCCGCAGTGGCGGGCTCGCGGATGGTACCAGAGGGAGTTTCGTCGCGTGTCACCGTCATACTCGCCGCGTGGAAGAGCGCAGGGAGGAAGGCCGTCGCCTGGCCCGATCGACGGCGATCTTCTCGCTCGCGACGGGGCTCTCGCGGATCCTCGGGCTCGTTCGCGAGATGGTCGCTGCCAACTACTTCGGCGCCGCGGGACGGATCAACGCCTTCACGATCGCCTTCCAGGTGCCGAACCTGGTGCGCGCGCTTGTCGCGGATGCGGCGCTGTCGTCCGCGTTCGTCCCGGTCTTCAGCGAGCTGCTCGAGAAGGGGGAGCGCAAGCGAGCCTGGCGGGTCGCCTCGAGCCTGCTCTGGCTGATGCTGCTCGGCCTGACGGCGGTGACCGCGCTCTTCGTGCTCGTCGCGCCGTGGATCATCGGCCTCTTCGGCGACCCGGGCGGCGACCGCGGCCTCGCGGTCAACCTCTCGCGCATCCTCTTCCCGATCGTCGCGCTGCTCGGCGTCTCCGGGATCGTCGTCGGGATCCTGAACAGCTACGAGCACTTCTCCGTCCCCGCGCTGACGCCGGTCTTCTGGAACCTGGCGATCATCGCCGGCCTCGTGATCGGCGTCCCCCAGGCGGACTCGATCGACGGGAAGCTGTACGTGTACGCAGCGGCGATCCTCGCGGGAACGGTGATCCAGGTGCTGTTGCCGCTCCCCTGGCTGCGCGGCAGGGACGATCGCCTGCGCCTCGTCATCGACTGGCGCGACCCGGCGGTCAAGCAGGTGTTCGCTCTGATGGTGCCGGTGACGGTCGGGCTGGGGCTGATCAACTTCAACGCGGTGGTGGACTCGGCGTTCGCCTCGCGGCTCATCGATCCGAACCTCGCGCCGACGGCGATCGAGAAGGCGTTCCGCCTCTACATGCTCCCGCAGGGGATGTTCTCGGTGGCGATCGCGAC
>JAWVDX010000453.1:0-2850 GCA_033857015.1 Gaiellaceae bacterium | reverse complement strand
GTCGAAGGCCGCGACGGCCTGCTCGACCTCGGCGGCGACGCCCTGCGCGGCGACGGGTGCAGTCTCCTCCGGAACGGGGTCGGGTGGCCGCTGCTCGTCCATCTCGCTCACAGGCACATCTCCGCTCGTCGTTCGTTCATGGAGCCACGTCCTCAGACGAGCCGTGCCGCCAGTTCGAAAGCGACTCGAGGAAGAGGCTCAGCCATACGACGCCCAAGAGGACGAGAAGCACGCGCTCGAATCCCGAGTGGTGAAGTGCGCTGAGCACGGCCGCGACGGTGACGGCCAATGCAAGCACCGTCCAGGCGCGGCTCCTGCGCACCTTCCTGGCCATCGAGCTCAGCTTCTCGAAGATCCACTCGTCCTCTTTCACGAGATCGCCTCGTCCATCACTCCGCCTCCTGGCGCTCTCGCAGCCGTTCTCGGAGGATCAGGTAGGCCAGCCCGACCGAGATCAACCACGCTGCGACCGCACCCCACCAGGGCAAGTTCCCGAGCCACCAGCAGACGCTCCACGTCAACGTGGCGCCGAGCGCCTCCGCAAGGAAGACGCGCTGCCTCACCCCACCACCTCGCGCGGATTCTTCTCCACCTTGGCGAGCTGCTCCACGAGCTCCCGCTCCGCCTTCGTCGGCTTCTTCGGCACCGCCAGCTTGAGCCGCGCCAGGAGGTCGCCGTGGCCGCCGCCCTTCGGCTTGGGCGCGCCGCGGCCGCGGATCCGCAGCAGCTTCCCGGGCTCCGACCCGGCCGGCACCTTCAGCGAGATCGGCCCCTCCGGCGTCGGCACCTCGACAGTCGCGCCGAGCACCGCCTCCGTGTAGGTGACCGGGACGTCGACGACGAGATCGTCGCCGCGCCGCTCGTACAGCGACGAGCGCTCGACTCTCGTGACGACGTAGAGATCGCCGGGCGGCCCGCCGCCGAACCCCGGCTCGCCCTTGCCCTTGAGCCGGATCCGCATCCCGTCCTTCGCTCCGGCCGGGATCTTCACCGTGTAGCGCTTCGTCCGCCGCTCGCGCCCGGCGCCACGGCAGGTCGGGCACGGCTCCTCGATGATCGTGCCGGCGCCGTGGCAGCGCGGGCAGGTCGTCGAGAGCGCGAACAGCCCCTGGCTCTGCGCGATCACGCCGCGCCCGTGGCACTCCGGACAGACCTTCGGCGCGGTCCCGGGCTTGGCCCCGCTTCCGGAACAGGTGCGGCACGGGAACTCCCCCTCGATCGGGATCTTCACCTCGGCCCCGCGCAACGCGTCCTCGAAGGAGAGGCTCACCGTCGCCTCGATGTCACCGCCACGCACGCCCTGCTGCGCGCGAGCTCCCCCGGACCGTGACCCGCTGCTGAAGATCCCGCCGAACAGGTCGCCGAGGTCGGTGACGTTGAAGTCGCTCTGGAAGTTGAACCCGCCCGGGCCGCCGGGCGCGGTTCGCCCGTTCGTAGCGCCGAAGGTGTCGAACTGGCGCCGCTTGTCCGGATCGGACAGGAGGTCGTACGCGCCCTGCACCTCCTTGAAACGCTCCTCCGCGTCCGAGTCCCCCGGATTCTTGTCCGGGTGGTACTTGCGCGCCAGCTTGCGGTACGCCTTCTTCAGGTCGGCGTCGGAAACGTTCTTGGGGACGCCGAGAATCTCGTACGGCGACTTTGCCACTCACTGCTCCCGGGGCGCGGCGACTGTGACGCGAGCCGGACGGAGCACCCGCTCCCCGAGGCGGTAGCCCTTCTGGAACACGTCCACGACGGTCCCTTCCGCGTGGTCGGACGGCTGCGTGGCGAGCGCCTCGTGCACGTGCGGGTCGAACTGCCCCTCGGTCGCGATCTCGGCGAGGCCCTCCCGCTCGAGCAGGTCGCGCAGGGAGCGGTGCACGAGGCGGACGCCGTCCTCGAGCTGCGCCCCCTCGTGGCGGGACGCCGCGTCGAGGGCACGCTCCAGGTCGTCCAGCACCGGGAGCAGCTCGCGCATCAGCTTCTCGTGGGCCCGCTCGACGAGCGCCGCCTGATCACGGGCGACCCTCTTCCTGTAGTTGTCGAAGTCGGCCGCGAGCCGCTGCAGGTCG
Organism: Gaiellaceae bacterium; assembly: GCA_033857015.1. Lineage (GTDB taxonomy): Bacteria > Actinomycetota > Thermoleophilia > Gaiellales > Gaiellaceae > JAWVDX01. The sequence goes on along the minus strand of JAWVDX010000453.1, from coordinate 799 downwards.
GCTGTGCTTTCGGCGCGCTCCGCCTCCGTGTTCTGCTCCACCTGCTGCAGCGCCGCCTCGGCGACCCCCAGCCGGCGGCGCACGTCGTCGAGCTCGACGGGGAGGAGCTCCTCGTCGGTGCGGGTCTCCTCGAGGCTCGCGCGCGCCTCCGCGAGCTCGCGCAGCGCCGTCGAGAGCGCAGCGGCCGGTGAGGAGTCGGCGACGGCCTCCGCGGCCGCCGCCACTCCCTCGGTGGTGTCGTTGCGCTCGGTCATGAGGAGCTCCGTGCGCCTTCCTCTTCGTCGATGACCTCGTAGTCGGCCTCCTCGACGACCTCGTCGTCCGAGACCGACCCGCCGTCACCGGTCGGAGCCGAAGCAGCCTGCGCGGCGGACGCCTGCGCGTACACCGCCTCCGCCAGCTTGTGCGAGGCCTCCTCGAGCTCCTGCGTCTTGGTGCGGATCGTCGCCGCGTCGTCGCCCTCGAGCACGCCCCGCAGCTCCTCGATCCTGGAGTCGACCGCAGTCGCATCCGCCTCGTCCAGCTTGTCACGGTGCTCCTTCAGCGACTTCTCGGTCGCATACAGAAGCGTCTCCGCGTGGTTGCGCGCCTCCGCGAGCTCGCGCAGCTTGTGCGCCTCGTCCGCGTGCGCCTCGGCCTCGCGGATCATCGTCTCGACCTCCTTCTCGTCGAGCCCGGAGCCGCCGCTGATCTGGATCTGCTGCTGGTTGCCGGTGCCCATGTCCTTCGCGGACACGTTGATGATCCCGTTCGCGTCGATGTCGAAGGTGACCTCGACCTGCGGCATGCCCCGCGGCGC
>JAWVDX010000452.1:0-4216 GCA_033857015.1 Gaiellaceae bacterium | reverse complement strand
TCCTCGCGGTGGTCGCCGTACACCTCGGAGGTCGAGGCGACGAGCACGCGCTTGTCGAACTCGTTGCAGTAGTCGAGGACGATCTCCGTCCCCTGGATGTTCGTGACGAGCGTGCGCACCGGCTCCTCGACGATCAGCTTCACGCCGACCGCCGCAGCGAGATGGAAGACGACGTCGCACTTGTGGACGAGCTCGTTGACGACAGCGGGCTTCAGGACGGAGTCGACGACGAGGTGGAACTCGGGCCGCTCCTCGAGGTGCTCGACGTTCAGCCGCGAGCCGGTGGAGAGGTCGTCGAGCGCGTAGACCTCGTAGCCGTCGTCGAGCAGGGCCTCGGCGAGGTGCGAGCCGATGAAGCCGGCTCCGCCGGTGATGAGGGCTCGCTCGCCGGGCACGCGGGAAGACTAGACGCGCGCCCGGCGCGGCGCTCGTCGAACCTCCGCCCGCGCGTCGCCCTACAATCGGCCCGTGCGGCGGGAACGGGCAGCGTGACAGGGCCCCGGCTCGACGGTATAGCGGCTGACGTCGTCGCAGCGCTCGAAGCCGAAGGGGTGGCGAGCATCCTCCTCAAGGGCGCAACCTTCGCGCGGTGGCTCTACGACGACCCAGGCGAGCGGACGTCCGGCGACGCGGATCTGCTTGTCTCGTCCTCGCAGCTGGGGGCCGCTGAGCGGGTGCTCGGCGCACTCGGGTTCGCCGGCGAGACGATCGAGGCGGAGCACGGCGCAGCGCCCGTCCGCATCTGGACGCGCGCCGACGGAGGCGCAGTCGAGCTGCTGTGCTCGCTCCCCGGCGCGACCGTTGCCGACGAGGATGCGTGGCAGGTGCTGCAGACAGAAGTCGCGCCGTTCGAGCTCGCGGGGCGGCCGGTGACGGCGCTCGGCGCGGCCGGTCGTGCCGTCGTCGTCGCGCTCGCCGCGGCAGACAAGGGCGTCCACGCGCGGAAGCCGCTCGAGGATCTCGGCCGCGCGCTCGCCCGCGTCGACGAGGTGACGTGGGACGACGCGGCCGCGCTGGCTCAGCGCCTCGGCGCGACCCCGGTCTTCGCTGCCGGCCTGCGTCTTCTCCCGGCCGGCGCCTTGCTCGCGGGCAGGCTTGGGTTGACGGACGAGCGCACCACGGCGGCAGCAGTTCGCGCCGGCGCTGCGCCCGACGTCCGTGGCGCGGCGCTCGCGCTCGCGTGGGTCGGCGAGCAGCACGGCTGGAGGAGTCGCGCCCGAGCGTTCCGCCAGGTGCTCTTCCCGAGCCCGGCGTGGATGCACGGCGCCTATCCGTTCTCGGCGCGCGGACGGGCGGCGCTCGGTACGGCGTACGGTTGGCGGCTCGTCGTCGTCGTGCCGCGCCTTGTGCCTGCGGCCCGGGCCTACCTCGCCGCTCGCCGCGGGCGCTGAGCCAGCTCCCGCGCGAGCTCCCGCGCGAAGCGGCCGGGCGTGTCTCCGCGTGGCTCGACCCGTCCGAGCAGGTAGCGCTGCGCTCGCGGCTTCACCGGCTCGCGCCGGCCCGTGAACGCGACGTCGTAGCCCGAGCCCTGCACGGCCGCCGCGACACGCTCGTCGGCCTTGCCGTGAGGGTAGGAGAGCGCGCCGAGCCGGCGCCCGGCGATCTGCTCGAGCTTCGTGCGCCCGTCGCGTAGCGCGTCGTCGAGCTCCTCCCCGGCGAGCCCCGTCAGGAGGCGGTGGCGACGGGTGTGGAACCCGACGTCGAACCCGTCTGTCGCGAGCCGGCGCACATGCTCGCCCACGAATGGTGGTTCGTCGAAGCGCGGCCCGGCACGGCGTACGAGCTCCGCCGTCAACGGATCTTGCTCGGCCGGCGGCAGCGCCTCGATCGCCTTCCCCAGCCGGGCGAGGGCGCCGGGCTCGCGGGCGAGCGCTGCCTCGACGTCTCCCGGCGCGAGCGGCGGAAGCTCCGCCGGCGCGGCCAAGCGCTCGTCGATCACGACCTGGAGCGCCTCCCACCAGAAGATGCAACGCTCCTCGAGCGACGCGCCGCAGAGGAAGAACGTCGCTGGGAGCCCGGCAGCCTGGAGGGCGGGCGAGGCGGACGTGACGTGGCTCGCGAGGTCGTCGTCGAACGTGATCGCGATGGGAAACCGACGGCCGCGGCGGCGCGCGACCACTGCGTCCGGCAGCTCGGATGCCGGCACGACGCGATACCGCCGCCGCAGATGCGCGAGCTGCGCTGCGAAGAGCGCCGTGCCGAGCGCCGGGACGAGCTCGCGCCGCGGGTCCCCCGGGGGATCGCCGACCTTGTGGTAGACGAGCGCGAGGCCGACCTGACGTCGCGACCACCGCGCACGCCGCTCGACGAGCCAGGCTGCGAGCGAACGCAGCACATCGCGGCCGGAAGCGGGACGCAACGAGAGGCCGCGCGCGCGCACGATTAGACCTGGGCCAGGTACGCCTGCTGGATCTCCGTGAAGGGCCCGTCGGCCCGCAGTGTCCCGCGCTCGAGGTGGAGGGCGCGCCCGCAGAGGCGCTCGAGCATCGGGTGGTCGTGTCCGGCCGCGATGACGATGCCACCCGCGGCGAGGATCTCCTCCGCTCGTTGCTGGACGAAGTTGCGGAACTCGTGATCGAGCGCTTCGTGCACCTCGTCGAGCAGCAGGATGTCCGGCTTGATCTCCTCGGCGACGGAGAAGCCGAGCCGCGCGCGCATCCCCTGCGAGTAGCTGAGGACGGGCCGCTCGAAGTGCTCGCCCAGCTTCGACCGTTCCCGGATGTCCTCCACCCGTGCATCCGCCTCGGCGCGCGAGAGTCCTGCGAGGACGCCGAGCAGGTGCGCGTTCTCGCGCCCCGTGAGCACGGCCATGACGCCTGCCTCGACCGAGAGCAGCGACGCGATCCGACCCTGGACCGTCAGCGTGCCGGCGTCCGGGCTGACGACGCCTGCGAGCGCGCGCAGCAGGGTCGTCTTGCCGGAGCCGCTCGGCCCGATCAAGGCGACTCCCTCGCCCGGGCCGATCGAGAACGAGAGGTCGTGGAAACCCCACGCCTCTCCGCCCCCGAAGCCGAGCCGAGCCCGCATCGGCGTGACGGGCCGGCGGTCCCGATCGAAGAGGAAGCGGATGCCGATGCCGCGCGCGTGGATTGCCGCGTTCACGCCCCGATCACCTTTGCGAAGTGGTTTTGCTCGCGCCGGTAGATCGGGACGAAGATCAGGAGGAGCACCAGGCCGACCCCGACCGGGTAGAGGAGCATCCAGAACGAAGGAGCACGCCCGAAGAGGATGATGTCGCGGTACGCCTCGAAGAGGCCTGTCAACGGGTTCAGCTTGAACAGCTCGTGCGCGCGCCCGTGGATCTCCGACAGCGCGACGAGCCCGGGGGCGGCGAAGTAGAGGATGCGCAGGAACTGGATCGCGAACAGGCGCGCATCCGGGAACCAGACGCCGACAAGCGCAGCCGGGTAGGCGATGCCGATCGCGAGGGCGACGGTCGCCGCGACGACCACGGGCAGCAGCAGGATCCACCAGGTCGGCGCGACGCCGTAGAGGATCATCATGAGCGCCAGGAGCCCGAAGCTCGCCCCGAAGGCGAGGGTCTCCGTGAGCAGCGAGGAGAGCGGCAGGAGCATCCGGTTGAAGCGCATGTTGAGCAGGATCGGCTCGCGGAAGCTCACGCAATTCATCGCGCTCCCTGTAGAGAGCAGCACGATCTGGAAGGGGACGATGGAGCAGGCGATGCTGAGCCCGACCGCGTGACCGCCCCGGTCGAAGATCACGACGCGGAGAAGGAGATAGACGCCGACGAGCGCGACCGGCTCGAGCACCCACTTCACGAGCTGCGAGGCGCCGCGCCCGTAGCGGGCCCGCAGGTCAGAGCGCGTGAGGGCGATGAGCACGTCGAGCGGCCGCTCGCGCTGCGCGGGAACACCCGACGCGGCTGCGGGCGTGGCGCCTGGGTCCTCGAGATCGACTGTTTCGCTCATTGGCTCATCTCGTTCGGGCCCTCCGCCGTGCGCGCAGGCTCACGAACAGCCGACGGGCTTCCTGTGCCATCCGGGTCGCGCTTCCTTCGCGGCGCTCGTGATCGTCCCTGCTCCGGCCCGCGAGCCAGGCGGCGCGGAGCGCTCGCGGCGTGTCGACATCCCCGTAGGCGCCCGGGTCGACGCCGGCCCGCTCGGCGGCGGGCGCACGGGTCGCCTCGTCGAGGAGGTCGCCGCTCCGAGCTCTGCGCTCGAGAAGCAGAGGGTGCTCGCCGAGCGGCGACGGGACG
>JAWVDX010000451.1:0-5495 GCA_033857015.1 Gaiellaceae bacterium | reverse complement strand
GCGAGCGCCGCGACGCCGCGCCCCTTGTCCGTCGCGTCGGAGTCGGCCGCGAGATGGCGCGCCGCCTCGCGCAGCTCCTCGACGCGCGCCGGCAGGCCGGGGCGCTCGCCGAGGTCGAGGCGCATCGGCCGGCCGGCGGAGCGCAGCGTCTCGTACACCCCGGTGAGCATCCGGCGCAGCCCCGGCCGGGTGTAGGTCGTGAGCAGCAGCGTGCGCTCGGGCGCCCCGCTCGCGCAGAACGCGGTCAGCGCCGCGTCGAACGCCTCGCTGCGCAGGACGAGCGCCTGGTTCTCGTCCAGCACCCTGAAGCGCGGATCGAGCCCCGCCTCGAACGGATAGCTCTTGAGCAGGCGCAGGCAGAAGCCGTGGATCGTCGAGATCCAGGCGCCGTCGAGCGAGCGGGCGAGGTCGGAGCGCTCCAGCTCCTCGAAGCGAGCCCGAATGCGCGAGCGCAGCTCGCCGGCGGCGCGCTCGGTGTAGGTGATGACGAGCACCTGGTCGATCGAGAGGCCGCGCTCCATGATCGCGCGGACGAAGCGCTCGACCAGCACCGTGGTCTTCCCCGTCCCGGCTCCGGCGGAGACGAAGACGACACCGGGCGCCTCGATCGCGGCGGTCTGCTCGACATTCGGCGTCCTCATGCGCGCTTCACCCGGCACATGGGATAGACCTCGCACCAGCTCGGGCACTCGCCCCAGCGCGGGTCGTGCGTGACGTCGCCGGCCCGGATCCGCCGGGCGACGCCGCGCGCCGTCTCCGCCGCCCGCTCGATCTGCGCCCAGAACTCGTCCTCGTCCTTGTAGTCGTTCTTCTGGAGACCTGGAACGCCGTCCTCGCGCGCGCTCTCGCGCAGGAGCCCGCGCGTCTCCCGCTCGCCGGCCAGCGCGCGGTAGAGCCCGCCGAGCGGCTCGATCCCCACGAGGTCGCGCAGCACGAGCATGTAGAGCGGGATCTGCAGGCGCAGCTCCTTGTCGATCTGCGCCGCGGAGTGCGCGGTGCGCCCCGACTTGTAGTCCTGGACGATGCCCCGGGAGGAGTAGGGGTCGACGTCGATCCGGTCGATCTTGCCCGACACGAAGAGCTCGCCCAGGTCGAGGCCCCGCTGCAGATGCGGGGCGGCGCGTTCGGAGCCGAACGAGGTCTCCAGGTGGCGCGGGACGAGCGGGAGCTCGCTCACCGCCTCGTCGCGGACGAACTGCTCGAGGTCGCGCCACAGCCCATGGTCGAGCTCGCGCGCCTCGAGCGGAGTCAGCTCGAGCCGCACCTGGCCGCGGAGCCCGTCGTCGAGGCACTCGCGCAGGAAGGAGAGCGCGTCGTCGAGCGGCGCATCGGCGACCTTCTCCACGCCGAAGCGCTTGGCGAGGCCGCCGAAGAACTTGTGCAGCACCTGGTGGGCCACCTGGCCACGCAGGCGCGCGTCCACCTCGGCATCGATCGTCTTCGGGTCGACGACCCGGTCGAAGAACCACTTCGAGGAGCAGTCGGCGAAGCCCTCGAGCTCGGTCACGCCGAAGGTCGAGCGGCCCGCGAGCTGCTCGAGGACGCGGGGATGGGTGAGGCGCGTCGGGCGCTCGAACGCGGCGAGCGCACGGTCGAGGCGGCGCTCCCAGCCGTTGGCGCGGGCAAGGGCGCGAGCCTCCCCCACGTCGGTCGCCGCCAGCCGGGCGACGGCGCGCACCCGCTCGCGGTCGCTCGGCGCCTGCTCCAGCGGCCAGACGCTCTGCGCCAGGGGCCGGCGCTTCGTGGCACGCACGATCTCGTCGGACGGGAAGAGGCGGCGCAGCTCGTCCCAGAAGGGACTCGCCTGGCGGAGCGAACCCTCGTCGGTCGCCGCCTCGCGCACGAGCAGCAGCTGGCGCCGCGCCCGCGTGCAGGCGACGTAGAACAGGAAGCGCTCGCGGGCGAGCCCGTCGGGGCGCACGAGGCGAACCCCTCGCCCGCGCTCCTCGAGGGTGCGACGCCGCTCCTCGTCGAGAAAGGGCTGCACCTGGGCGCGGCGGGGCAGGCTCCCCTCCTCCAGGCCTAGCAGGACGACGACGTCGAACTGCCGCGTCCGGGCGCGCAGAAGGTCGCAGACGGTGACGCGCCCCGGCTCGTCGGCGCTCGCCACGCGGACGGTGGCCCGCTCGAGCGCGGCCGGCAGCTCCTCGCGGGTCAGGCGCTCGCCGGTGAGCGCCTCCCAGCCTTCGAGCTCCGCGATCAGATCGAGGGTCGTCTCGTAGGCGCGGAGGTCGAGACGCGCGCCCTCGCTCGTCGCGACGCCGTCGAGGCCGTGGGCGGAGCGCAGCATCCCACGGGCGAGCTCGCGGAGCACCGCCAGGGGCTGCTCGGCAGCGCGCAGCTCGGCGAGCCAGGGGATGGGCTGGCCGCGGAGCTCCGCCGTCTCCGACTCGACCCGCTCCGCCGAGTCGATCTTGCGGCCGCGGAGTCGGCCCTCGAGGTAGTCCGCGCTGGCCCGCGTGAGCCCCGAGAACGGCGAGCGGAGGAAGCCGTAGAGGTCGCGGCGCCCGCCGCCGAGCCAGGCGAAGCGCAGCACGCCGAGCAGCGCCTGGCCGAAGGCGGTGTGCGCGAGGCGGATCCGGCCTTCGAGGGCGTAGGGCAGGCCGAGCGTGGCGAACGCGGTCTCGAGCGGTGCGCGGAAGCGATCGAGGCTCGGGCAGACCACGGCGATGCGCTCCGGCGGCGTGCCGGCGCGGACGAGGGCGAGCAGCTCCTCGGCGACGAGCTCGAGCGTCGCACGGCCGCCGGCGCCTTCGAGGAAGCGGAGCGCTCCGTCGAGCGGCGGCGGATCCTCGGGCGGTCGGTCGGCGAAGAGGGCTCGCTCGAGGTGGGCGAGCGCCGGGTGGGCGTACTCGTGGTAGCGCGGCGGTAGCTCCTCGATCGAGCCGGCGGCGAGTCGCGCGAGGTCGTTGGCGGTGCGCTCGAGCGAGGCGAAGGCCGGGCGAGCCGGCTCGTACGGGAGCGACACGGTAACGTCGGTGCGACCCGCGAGCGCCTCCAGCAGGCGCCACTGCGCGCCGCTCAGATCCTCGAAGCCGTAGGCGAAGACCGGGCGCCCGTCCCAGGCGGCGAGGTCGCTCCCGAGGCGGTCGGCTGCGGCGCGACGCTGGCGCTCGCGGTCGACGAGGCGGAGCTTGTCCAGCTCGGCCCGGTAGGAGGCGTGGAGGAGCGCGAGCTGGCCGTCGAGCTGCTCGGGATCGACGAGGCCGTCCTCCAGCTCCGCGAGCGTCTGGGCGAGCGTCTCGGCGAAGCCGCCGAAGCGCGCAGACTCGCCGAGCCCGTTGAGCGACGCGCCGGCCACGACGCGCCGGACGAGGAGGCGGCGCTGCGTGTCGGTCACGACGGCGCGCGGCTCGGGCGCACCACGGGCAATGCTGACGAAGAGGTCGTCGAATGTGCCGATCGACCCGCCGAAAAGGGCGCCGGCGCGGCGCAGGAGATCGCGCTCGACCCGTTCCACGTCTGCCCCGCCCGGGACGACGAGGACGGGCTCGCGCTGGATCGCCGCGAGATAGCGCTCGAGCAGGAGCTCGACTTTCCCGGCGTTCGCCGGGCCGGTGAGCAGGGTCAAAGGCACGACGACCCATCGTAGACCGGGGCACCAGCGCCGCAGGCGCGTGCGTTCGCAAAGAGCGAGAAAGAGAGGGGCGGCTCACGCCGCCCCTCGAACTACGCCGCTACGGACTTGGGCTTGCGCCCGCGCCGGGCGACCGCGTTCCCCGGCGTGCCGGCGGCACAGGTGTCGCAGAGATCGGCCTGCTTCGCGCCGCGACGCGCGTCGGTGAACGTGACGCGCAAGGTCGCGCCTTTTCCTTCGGCGACTTCCTTGCCGCATTGGTCACAGACGAGAACAGTTTTGCGAGCCAAGATTCCTCCTGGAGTCGGGGGAGCAATCCGCCAACGTTAACGAATTCTCCGCGAATTGCTAGTGGTAACTACGCTGCCTCCCGTGCGCGGCGCATTCGCCACGAGCGCAACAACGTTAGTAGTGCCTGCTCTTCCGGTTCGAGACCGACATCGCGCGCGCCGACGATTCGTAAATGGCGCCGGCGAAAGGTGTCGATCGTTCGCCCTTCGAGATACTGCTCCACAACCGCCGGGCTGATGTACGACGCACGGCAAACCGCAGGCGTGTTTCCGCGCTGGTCCGCAACGCTCCGGCACGCTGCAACTGTCCGCATTGGCGTCCTGCTTGCGTCCCGCGCGCGGCGCGTCTCGTCCAGCCGCCGCGATGAGCCATGAGGGCGCGTTCTCCGCGAGGGCAGGCGACCAATCGCCTAAGAGGCGGCGGCGCGCTCGAGATTCGCGGCGAACGCGGCGCGGAAACGGCTGTACCGCCGAGCATTCGCAACGAGCGAAGCAACCTGGAGAGCCCCGAACGTAAGGGCGACAACAGCCATCCCTTCATCCCCTCGCACGAATGCTACGAGGCAGAGCAGGGCTGCAAGGGTGAGAGCAAGGGCTGGGACGCCGACACGGCGCGCGACGCTCCAGCTCGCGATCGATCCGGAAGCGAGCTCGGCTGCAACCCAAGCCTCCCCCGGCGCCCCGTCGACGGCGCGTCCGTGCGAGACCGCAGACCGGATCGCGCGCCGCCGACCTGCTTCGAGTTCCCGCCACTCTCGCGGCGGTACGAAGACACATCCGCTTGCGCGCACCGATGCCACGCTCACGGCGACGACCACAAGCGCAGCAACGGCTCCTCCGACGAGCGTCCCGACCATCCCTCGCACGCTACGGCGTCGAGCGATCCGCGTCCACATACACTGCGGCGCGATGAACGCACGCGCAATCGTCGTGCTCGAGGGCGACCAGACCGGACAGGAGCTGCTCGAGGAGGCGCTGCGCGTCCTCGCTCGCGACGTGATCGGCCTCGAGCTCGAGCTGCCGCGCTTCGACCTCTCGCTGGAGAACCGCCGCGCGACGAAGAACCGGGTCGTGCACGACGCTGCTGCCGCGATCCGCGAGCAGGGACTGGGCCTCAAGGCTGCGACGATCACGCCGGAGACGGCCGGCGACGTGGGCTCGCCGAACCGGATCCTACGCGAGGAGATCGGCGGCCAGGTGATCGTCCGCACGGGACGGCGCCTGCCGGGAGTCGTCCCGCTGGGGGGCGTGCACGCGCCGATCTCGGTGGTGCGCATGGCCGTCGGGGACGCGTACGGCGCCAAGGAGTGGCGCGAGGGCGAGGGCCCCGACGAGGTGGCGTTCCGCACGGAGCGGATCGAGCGGCGGATCTGCCGCGCGGTCGCGGAGTTCGCGTTCCGGCAGGCGGAGCGCACCGGCGCCAAGGTCTTCGGCGGGCCGAAGTACACGGTCTCGCCCGTCTACGAGGGCATGCTCAAGGAGGAGATGGACGCCGCTGCGGCGCGCCACCCGGAGGTGGCGTACGAGCCGCAGCTGATCGACGCGACATTTGCGCTGCTCCTCCAGTCCTCCGGCGCGCCGCTCGTCATCCCGGCACTGAATCGCGACGGGGACATCCTTTCCGACCT
>JAWVDX010000450.1:0-3230 GCA_033857015.1 Gaiellaceae bacterium | reverse complement strand
TCGGCCACGACCTCGAGTCGGCGAAGCAGCTGAACGCGCAGATCGCGGAGCACTTCACCGAGAGCGAGGTCTTCCGCATCGACCACTACCTGGGCAAGGAGACGGTCCAGAACATGCTGGCGCTGCGGTTCGCGAACGGCATCTTCGAGCCGATCTGGAACAGGCAGTTCATCGACCACGTGCAGATCACCGTGGCCGAGTCGATCGGCATCGAGGGTCGCGCCGCCTTCTACGAGCAGGCGGGAGCGATCCGGGACATCTTCCAGAACCACCTGCTCCAGCTCGTCGCGCTGACCGCGATGGAGCCGCCGGTCGACTTCCACGCCGACTCGGTGCGCAACGAGAAGGTGAAGGTCCTCCACGCGATCCACACACCGGGCCCGAAGCACATCGTCCGCGGCCAGTACGGGCGGGGCTTCGTCGAGGGCAAGGAGGTGCCGGGCTACCGCGAGGAGGAGGGCGTCGCGCCGGACTCGCTGACCGAGACCTACTTCGCCGCCAAGCTCTACGTCGACAACTGGCGTTGGGCCGACACGCCCTTCTACGTGAGAGCAGGCAAGCGGCTGGCGAGGCGCGAGACCACGATCGCGATCCAGTTCAAGCGTGCGCCGCACCCGCCCTTCGAGGAGTCCGCCGGCGAGGGCCTGCGCCCGAACGTGCTGCTGATCCACATCCAGCCGGACGAGGGCGTGTCCCTCGCGGTCGGGGCGAAGGTGCCCGGGCAGGGCATGTCCATCCGGACCGTGCACATGGACTTCCTCTACGGCGGGGCGTTCCGCACCGGGCTGCCGGAGGCGTACGAGCGCCTGATCCTCGACGCCCTCCTCGGCGACGCGACGCTCTTCACGCGCACCGACGAGGTGGAGGAGCAGTGGGCGCTCGTGGACACCATCGTCGCCGCCTGGAAGCGCGACAAGCCGGCGTTCCCGAACTACCAGGCGGGAACCTGGGGGCCGAAGGCCGCCGACGAGCTGATCGAGCGGGACGGCAGGTCGTGGCGCAGACACTAGGAACCCGGTTCAAGACGAAGCCTGGCGTCGTCCGGCCGCGCTGGGCGGCGCGCTTGCGGCGTCCCCGAATCGCGCCCGTAGCTCCGCTACGACCGCGACCCGGCTCCTTGCAATCACACCACCCATCGCATCCGGACGAGGGAGCGTCATCTTGAACCGGGTTCTTGCCCCCGACGTCCACGAGACGTGGACGGGCGAGGACACCTCGATCGGCGAGCTGGAGCACCAGCTCGCCTGCCTGCGCGACGCCAACGACGGGACGTTCATGCGCACGAGCGTGATGACCCATCTCGCCTGGGTGCCGGAGGAGTGGCTCGGCAAGGCGCTGGACACGCTCCACGCGCTGGAGGAGCGGCATCCCTCCCGCACGATCGTGATCACGCCGCGCCAGGGGCAGGAGCACTCGATCGACGCCCACGTCTCGCTCACCTGCTTCAAGCTCCCCGGGACGGAGCGCCACGTCTGCACCGAGGTGATCGAGCTCAGCCTTGCCGGCACCGCCGCGAATGCGCCTGCGAGTGTCGTGCTGCCGCTGCTGATCCCGGATCTGCCGGTGTTCCTGCGCTGGCGCGGCCGCCCCGACTTCGACGCGGTGCAGTGGCAGCAGCTGACGGGCGTCGCGGACAGGCTCATCGTCGACAGCACGGAGTGGCCGGACGTCCCGGAGGCGTATCGCGGGCTCGAGGCCGTCTTCGACGAGATCGCGGCGTCCGACATCGCCTGGGCGCGCACCGGGCGCTGGCGCGCGCTGCTCGCTTCGCTCTGGCCGGAGATCGCCAAGGTGGAGCGGATCCGTGTGCGCGGCACCGCAGCGCAGGCGCATCTCCTGCGCGGCTGGCTCGTCTCGCGCCTGCACCATGCGATCGAGCTGGAGGTCGACGAGGCGGAGCTCCTCGAGGGCGTCGACCTCGACGGCGAGCCGGCGCCGTTCCCGAAGGGCCAGGCGCCGCCCTCGAGCGAGCTGCTCTCGGACGAGCTGGATCGCTACGGGCGCGACCCGATCTACGAGGCTGCCGTCCGCTCAGCAGTGTGACCGATGCCTCGCCGGCGCCGTAAGACCGGTGTGGAACAAGCTCCCGACTTCGCGCACATCGCCGAGCAGCACCTGGCCGACATCTACGGCTATCTCGTCTACCTCACCGGCGACCGCGAGCTCGCGCAGGAGCTGACGAGCGCGGCGTTCGAGAAGGCGCTGCGGTCCTGGTCGCGGTTCGATCCGCGGCGGGCGAGCGCCAACACCTGGCTCTGCACGATCGCCCGATCGGTGGCGCTCGACCACTTCCGCGCCGAGGATCGGCGGCGCAGACGCGAGGACGCCTACGCCGTCCAGCAGGAGTTCGACGTGCGCGAGCCCAGCTTCGCCGACGGGCTCTCGCCCGAGCTCGAGCGGGCGCTCGGCGAGCTCTCCGCCGCGGACCGCGAGGTCATCGCGCTCCGTGTCGTCCTCGACTTCGATGCCGACGAGGCCGCGCGCCTGCTCGGGATCTCCAAGACGGCCTGCACGACCCGCCTCTCGCGGGCACTCGCAAAGCTCCAGGAAAAGGTGGCAGACGATGTCCTTGCCTGACCTCGATCCCCGGTACGACGACCTCGTGCGCGAGCTCCGTAGCGCGCGCCCGCAGCCCTCCGCCGCGCTCGCACAGCGTGTCGTGCGCATCGCCGAGGCTCCCGCGGCGCCGATCCCGTCGGCGCGCCGCTGGCGGCGGCCGGCGCTCGTGCTGGTCCCGGCGCTGACGCTCGTGCTCGCAGGCGTCGGTGCGAGCCTCCTGCTCGGCGGAGGGTCGGCTCGGAGGAACGTGGCGGTCGGGGAGACAAGCCGGGACATTCACGGACAGCAGCTTCAGGCGCAGACGCCTCCAGCTGCACGCACCAAGAGCGCGGCGGATGCATCTGCCGCGGCTGCCGTGCCGCTCAGCAAGGCCACGTCCACCGGCTCCGCGCTGTCCCCGGCGCCTTTCCGGGCCACCGAGGAGCACGCGTCCTTCACGCTCCAGGTCAAGGATCGCGACGAGCTCGCCCATCAGACCCAGGTCGCGATGCGCATCGTGCGCACGCTCGGCGGCTACGTCGTCTCCGCCCAGACCAGCCAGCCCGGGGACGGTCAGGGCGACTCGACGCTCCTCGTCAAGGTGCCGATCGGACACGTCCAGCAGGCCATCACGCGCCTCAGCGGACTGGGCCGCATCCTCAGCCAGGACATCCAGCTGCAGGACCTGCAGG
>JAWVDX010000449.1:0-3464 GCA_033857015.1 Gaiellaceae bacterium | reverse complement strand
CGCAGGGACGGCCGCCCGCAGAGCTGACGCGACCGTCGTCTTCCCGGAAGCGGGTGCGCCGAGGACGAGCAGCTTCACCCGCTCAGAGGATCCGCGCGCCGAGCGCGCTCGCGACGAGGTCGACCGCGAGGGCGGCCGTCGCGTTCTCGCGGTCGAGGATCGGGTTCACCTCGACGACGTCCAGCGAGCTGAGGAGCCCCGACTCGGCGACGAGCTCGAGGCCGAGGTGCGCTTCGCGGTACGAGAGCCCGCCCTGCACCGGGGTTCCAACGCCGGGCGCCACCGACGGGTCGACGACGTCCATGTCGAAGCTGACGTGCACGAAGCCGTCACCGGCGACACGCTCCAGCGCCTGCGAGAACGTCGCCTCGACGCCCAGCCGGTCGACGTCGCTCATCGTGAAGACGCAGACGCCGCGCTCACGCAGCAGCTCCTTCTCGCCTTCGTCGAGGACGCGCACGCCGACGAGGACGACCCGCTCCGGATCCAGCGCCGGCAGCGGCCACGCGTCGCTCGCGAAGGCACCGTCCGCGAGGCCGAGCAGCGCGGAGAGCACCATCCCGTGGACGTTCCCGCTCGGGGAGGTCGCCGGCGTGTTGACGTCGCCGTGGGCGTCGACCCAGAGCGCGCCGCCGACGCCGTGCGCCTTCGCCATCGCCCCGATCGAGCCGAGCGCCACCGAGTGGTCGCCGCCCAGCACGAGCGGGAGATAGCCCTTCCCCGTCGCCTCCGCCACGAGCCCGGCCACGCGCTCGCACGTCGCCTTGATCTCCGGCAGGAAGCGGGCCCGCTCGTCCTCCACCGCGGTCGCCTCGGGCACCGCGGCCTGCACGTTGCCGAGGTCGACGACAGTCCTCCCGAGCCGCTCGAGCCTGTCGCTCAGGCCCGCGTAGCGAATCGCCGAGGGCCCCATGTCGACGCCCCGCCTCCCCGCGCCGAGGTCGAGAGGGGCTCCGATGACCGCAATCGGATCGGGCGCTTGCGTCATCACCGGGACAAGGCTAGCTTTCGGGAGGTGAGCGGGGGAGTCGGGCAAAGGTCCTCAGACGGTCTCCGTGTCGTCGTCGCCGACGACGATGCGGCCTTCGTCCAAGCTCTCGCCCTGCTCGTGAACGGGCAGCCCGGGCTCACCGTGGCCGGCTCCGCGTCGAACGGGCTGGAGGCGATCGAGCTCGTCGAGGCGCTCGACCCGGAGGCCGTCATCATCGATCTGCACATGCCGCTGCTCGACGGCGTCACGGCCATCGCACGGATGCGGCGCGACAACCCGAGCCTCTGCCTCATCGCGCTGACCGGCGACGACGACCCGGAGCTCCACGACGCCGTGCGGGAAGCTGGAGCCGACGCCGTGCTGCTCAAGGCGACGTTCCTCCAGGGCCTGCTCGACCGCCTCGCCACCGTGCGCCAGGGCCAGACCGGCGCTCGCGCGTAGGCGAGCCGGAGCAATGGCGAGGGCCGGATTCGAACCGGCGACACCACGGTTTTCAGCCGTGTGCTCTACCAACTGAGCTACCTCGCCCGAGCGGCAGAGTCTAGCCCGTGAGCCAAGACCCGCTGCGCACTACGCAAGCTTGGCGCTTGACTACTGCTGCCTCGTGGCACAAGCTCGCGGGGTCTTGGTGGGACTGGTCCGGGTTGTCGGGGTCTTGCTTGCGCTCGTCGTCGTGACGGGCGTGGCGACCGTGCTGGCGGCCGGGCTCAAGGGGCAGCTCGCGGGCGTGCAGCTGGGGCGGGATCCGGCGCGGGTGCGGGCGCTGATCGTCGATCCGGCGCGGCATGCAGCGATGCGGCGTGGGCTCTGGGTGGACTTCGCGTTCCTCGCGAGCTACTGGCTCGCGTTCGTCGCGCTGGCGATCCTGCTCGCGCATCGCGGGACGTGGGGCTACGTCCTCGGCGCCGCCGCGGCGCTCGCTGCGAGCCTGACCGCGCTCCTCGACGTGACGGAGAACGTCCGCACCTTCGGCGTGCTCGCCCGCAACCGGGCCGGCGACGTGCTGGCGGTGCCGCAGCTCGAGGAGCTTCGCCGCGTCTCGCTCGGCAAATGGGCCGCCTCGGCACTCACCGTGGCGCTGCTCTCGGCGACCTTCGTGCACCACAGCCGGGTGCTCTGGATCGCGATCGCGCTCCTCGTCCTCGCCGCGGTCGGCCTGGCAGGCCTCGCCTGGAACCTGCTGCTGCGCCTCTTCATCCTGGGGCTCGCAGTCGCGGGCGGCTTCCTCGCGGTGCTCTTCCTGGGCTGGCCCGAGACGATCGTGCGGGGGCTCTGATGGCACCCGACCGGCGTTGCGACATCGTGATGAAGGGCGGGATCACGAGCGGGATCGTCTACGCGCGCGCCGTGACGGAGCTTGCGCAGTCGTACCGCTTCGTCAACGTCGGCGGCACCTCGGCCGGAGCGATCGCCGCGGTCGTCACGGCGGCCTGCGAGCGCAAGCGCCTCGACGGCGACGCGGACGCCTTCGCCACGCTCGAAGCGGTTCCGGCCTGGCTCGGCGCCACGGACAGCCGCGGGGATTCCAACCTGTTCCGCCTCTTCCAGGCCGACCGGCGGACACGGGCGCTCTTCGCGCTGATCACCGCGGCGATGTCGCACCCGCAGCAGACCTTCCCCTTCGAGCTCGCGCTGGCCGCGCTCCGCGGCTTCTGGCGCTGGGCCGCCGTCGGCGCCCTCCCGGGGCTGCTCGTCTTCGTCGGCAGCTTCGTCGCGATCGCCCCGGACGCGCACATCTGGAAGGCGTTGCTCCTCCTCGCCCTGCTCCTCTGTGCCACCGGCTTCATGGTCGTCGGGGCGCTCGCCGGGGCGGGCATCGGCTTCCTCGTGCGCGTTCCGGACGCGCTGAAGGCCACGCTCTTCGGCACCTGCACCGGCTCCTGGACCGGGGAGGAGCGCCCACCCGGAAGCGACGACGCAGGCAAGCCGATGACGCCCTGGCTCGCGGACCTGATCGACCGCGCAGCCGGCCACGCCTACGACACGCCGCTCACCTTCGGCGACCTGTGGGGCGCCGACCCGGCGCAGAAGGAGGTCGTCCTCCAGACCTTCTCGACCTGCCTCACGCTGGGCCGCCCCTTCCGCGTGCCCTTCGCCGCGGACGAGCATTTCTTCTTCAAGCCCTCCGAGTGGAAGCGGCTCTTCCCGGAGCGGATCGTCGACGCGCTCGCCCAGGGTGCCGACTGGCGCGCGGACGAGGACACCAACCTCCCGCTCCCGCCCGCGGCGAAGCTCCCTGTCGTCGTCGGAGCGCGGCTCAGCATGAGCTTCCCGTTCCTGCTCTCTGCGCTCCCGCTCTACGACGAGGCGGGGACGCAGCACTGGTTCTCGGACGGCGGGATCTGTTCCAACTTCCCGCTGCACTTCTTCGACGCGCCGCTCCCGCGCTGGCCCACCTTCGGCCTCGACCTGCAGGACACGACCGACACGGACGCCGAGCTCGTCTGGATGCCGGCCCAGAACACCGACCCGC
>JAWVDX010000448.1:0-4332 GCA_033857015.1 Gaiellaceae bacterium | reverse complement strand
CGCGTTCATCCTCTTCGAGGACCCGCGCTACATCCTCCCGCAGCCTGGTGCTGCAACCGCACCGGCGACGACGGAGCGGCCGCGCCAGCCCGGTTGGAAGCGTGCGTTGCGGAGCATCCCCGCGCTCCGTCCACTGCTGCTGCGCGTTCGCGTGCTGCGCGCGCGGCGCATTCCCTGGCCCGCGGAGTTCGTGCGGCTGGCTGCCGCGACGCCGTCGCTGTTCCTCCTTCTGCGACCGACGGCGAGAGTCGGCGAGATCGAGAGGGCGATTCGTGTGCTCGGCCGCATGGCCTCGACGCCCGCCGGCTCGCTCGCGGTGAGGGCGATCGACCATCGCGGCGCGCTGACCCGTATGCCGCGAGAGACGCAGGAGCGGATGCTCGACGAGGTCGCGGACTGGCTCGACAGGACGCTACCGTCCGTTCAGCCGAGCCTTGCACACACCGACGGGGCCGTGCTTGCGGCGGCCAAGGCCGAGTAGGAGCGCTGCGATGAACGAGATCGAAGTGCGGCTCCGCGACTTCCTCGTCGAGGAGGGACACTGGCACGCGCCGCCCGCAGACCTGAAGGACGATCTCCCGATCATCAGCACCGTCATCGACTCGGTGGGCTTCGTAAACCTCGTTGCGATGATCGAGAACGAGTACGCGATCGAGGTACTCGACGAGGACCTCGAGTTCGAGAACTTCGGCACGATCGCGCGGATCGCCGAGTTCGTCGCACGTTCGATGGCCCAGGACGCGGCCTAGCGTCGCGATACGGACGGGCGTTCGGTACCGCGCGCGGCTGCTCGGGCCCTGTCAGCCTGCCCACGCTCTACACTGCCGCCAGTGCCGATCTACGAGTACGTCTGCATGCACTGCGAGCACCACTTCGAGGAGCTCGTGCGCGGCGACGAGACACCGGCGTGCCCCTCCTGCACAGCCGAGACAGTGCGGCGGAAGTTCTCCGTCGTCGCGCCGCTCGGAGCGCGCGCCGGCGGTGGCGGCGGAGGCGGGTGCTGCGGCGGGAGCTGTGGCTGCTAGCGCCGAAGTCCGCGCGGCCGAGCTCGCCGCGCAGAAGGAGTCGGTCGCGGGCTGCGTCAGCTGCGCGCTCGCCGAGGGACGCACCCAGGTCGTGTTCGGCTCCGGGAACCCCGACGCGGAGCTGATGTTCGTCGGCGAGGCGCCGGGCTTCCACGAGGATCAGCAGGGCATCCCGTTCGTGGGCGCCGCCGGGAAGCTGCTCGAGAAGCTGCTCGCCGAGATCGGCCTGTCGCGCGACGAGGTGTTCATCGCGAACGTGCTCAAGTGCCGCCCGCCGGGGAACCGCGACCCGCTCCCGGAGGAGATCGCCGCCTGCGAGCCGCACCTCTTCCGCCAGCTGGAGCTGATCCGACCGACGGTCGTGGCGACGCTGGGGAATTTCGCGACGAAGCTCCTGTCCGGCAAGCCGGCCGGCATCACCCGGGTGCACGGCGTCGAGCAGCAGGTCACGATCGGCGCCCATCCCGTGGTGCTGTTCCCGCTCTACCACCCGGCCGCGGCGCTCTACACGCGGGCGATGCTCGGGGTGCTCGAGGAGGACTTCCGCAAGCTGCCGGCGCTGCTCGCACGGGCGCGTGGCGAGGAGGCCCCGCCGGCGCCGATGCCGGTCGCCGTCGAGCCGATAGAGGATCGTCCCGAGCCCACACCGGCGGATCGACCCGATCGACCCGTGGTGACGGAACAGCTCGGTCTCTTCTAGCTTGAAGTTCGAGAGCGCAGCGCCGCAGGACACCGAGGCGCTCGCGGCCGCCCTCGCCGTGGAGCTCCGGCGCGGCGACGTCGTCACCGTCTCCGGCGAGCTGGGCGCTGGCAAGACCACCTTCGTGCGCGGCGCCTGCCGCGCCCTCGGCGTGACGGAGCCCGTCACGAGCCCCACCTTCACGATCGGCCACCGCTACGCCGCGGCGACGCCCGTCGCGCACCTCGACCTCTACCGCTTCCAGGGCGTGTCCGCCGCCGAATGGGGCGATCTCGAGCCCTACTTCGACGGGACGATCGCCTTCGTCGAGTGGCCCGAAGCCGGGGAGGATGCGCTTCCCGAGCCGCGTGTGCGCGTCCGGCTCGAGCATGCGACCGAGACGACGCGCATCGTCCATCTGGACGCTCGCGACGGCGCGCTGGTAGAACGGGTTCGTGCTCGTGCTCAGCTTCGACACGGCAACCGCTGAGGCATCCGTGGCGCTCCTGCGCGACGGACAGCTGCTCGGCGAGCGCAGCGCGCGCGCGGCCGGAGTGCTGGCCGAAGCCGACGCGCTCCTCTCCGAGGTGGGCCTCGGCCCCGGCGACCTGGAGCGGCTCGTGGTCGGGATCGGCCCCGGGAGCTTCACGGGGCTGCGCGTCGGGCTGGCGGCCGCGCGCGGGCTGGCGCTCGCCCGGGAGCTGCCGGCCGCGGGTGTCTCGAGCCTGGCCGCGCTGGCCGCTGCGGCGCCGGGCGCGCTGCCGGTGATCGACGCGCGCCGTAACGAGGTCTTCGTCGACGACAGGGAGCCGCGGGTCTGCGCACCGTCCGACGCGCGTCCGGCCGCGGGTCAGCTCTGCGTCGGCGACGGCGCCGTGCGCTACCGCGCCGAGCTCGAGGCTGCCGGCGGCGTCGTCCCGCCGGACGGGAGCGAGCTGCACCGCATCCGCGCCCGGTTCCATGCGGCGCTCGCCACAGAGTTCGGCTCCGCCGACGAGCTGGAGCCGCTCTATCTGCGGCTCCCCGACGCGCAGAAGGCGCCTGCCTAGTGGCCGCTCAGCCCAACGAGGAGCTCGCCGTGCTCGTGCTGCGTCCGCTCGCGCTGCGCGACCTGGGCGCGATCGAGGAGATCGAGCGCGCCTCCTACCCGACGCCCTGGTCGCGCTCGATGTTCGCCAGCGAGCTCGCGAAGCCGTCCTCGATCTGCATCGGAGCCTTCCGCGACAGTCGACTCGTCGGCTACATGATCATCTCCCGCTACGTCGATGCCTGGCACGTGATGAACATCGCGGTCGTCGCCGACGAGCGCCGTCACGGCGTCGCGAGTCGCCTGCTCGAGCGGATGTTCGAGGTGACCGCCGGCCAGGAGCGGCGCGGCTACACGCTCGAGGTGCGCGTCTCCAACAAGGGCGCGATCAAGCTCTACGAGCAGATCGGCTTCCGCCAGCGCGGCGTCCGGCGGGGCTACTACACGGACAACCGCGAGGACGCGATGATCATGTGGAAAGACCCGCTGCCCGGCTCGTTCCCGGATCCGTGATCCTCGGGCTCGAGACGTCCTGCGACGAGACCGCCGCCGCGCTCGTCACGCGGGACGGGCACGTGCGCGCTTCGGTGATCGCCTCGCAGGCGGAGCTGCACGCGCAGTACGGCGGCGTCGTGCCGGAGATCGCGTCGCGGCGGCATCTCGAGCTCGTCGCGCCGGTGATCCGCCAGGCGCTGGGCGAGGCGGGGGCGACGCTCGACGACGTCGACACGGTGGCGGTGACGCAGGGGCCGGGACTGATCGGGGCGCTGCTCGTCGGGCTCTCCGCGGCAAAGGCGGTCGCCTGGTCGCGCGGGCTGCCGCTCGTGCCGGTGGATCACCTCCAGGGCCACGTCTCGTCGCTCTTCCTGGAGCCGGATGCGCTCGAGCCGCCGTTCCTCTGCCTGCTCGCGAGCGGCGGGCACACGCTGCTGCTCGACGTCGAGAGCCATGTCTCGTTCCGCCAGCTCGGGACGACGCTCGACGACGCCGCCGGCGAGGCGTTCGACAAGGGCGCGCGCCTGCTCGGGCTCGGCTACCCGGGCGGCGCGGCGATCGATTCGCTGGCCCGCGAAGGCGATCCAGAGGCGTTCAGCTTCCCGGTCGCGAGGCTCCCGGGGCTCGACTTCTCCTTCTCCGGGCTGAAGACGGCGCTGCTCTACGCGGTCCGGAAGCTCGACGCGGAGGAGCTCGAGACGCGCCGCGCCGATCTGGCGGCGAGCTACCAGCGCGCCATCGTCCGCGCGCTCGTCGAGCGTGCCCGCGCCGCCGCGGAGCAGGCCGGACGCGAGCGGATCGCCGTCGTGGGGGGCGTCGCCGCCAACTCCGAGCTCCGCCGCCAGCTCGCCGACGCGCTCGAGTCTGCTGACGCGACGATGGACGAGGTCGAGCTGATCGCCGTCACGCGTGGCCCGGGGCTGATCGGCGCGCTGCTTGTCGGCCTCTCGGAGGCGAAGGCTCTCGCGGCGGCGCGGCGGCTCCCGCTGGCGCCCGTCGACCACCTGCGCGGGCACGTGCTCGCCTCGACACTCGGCTCGAACCCGATCGAACCGCCGTTCCTCTGCCTCGTGGCGAGCGGCGGGCACACGTTCGGCGCGCGCGTC
>JAWVDX010000447.1:0-3894 GCA_033857015.1 Gaiellaceae bacterium | reverse complement strand
GTATCGATCACCTACGGGGCCGGCGGTTCCACCCGGGCGCGCACGGTCGAGCTCGTGAAGTGGATGAAGAACGACCTCCGCCTCGAGGCGATGGCGCACCTGACGTGCGTCGGCGCCACGGTCGACGAGTTGCGCGCGGTCCTCCGCGACCTGCGCGCCGGTGGGATCGAGAACGTGATCGCGCTGCGCGGCGACCCGCCGGCCGGCGAGACCGAGTGGCGCGCCGTCGAAGGCGGGCTCCGCTACGGGTCGGAGCTTGCGAAGCTGATCGCTGACGAGTTCGACTTCTGCATCGCCGGAGCGTGCTACCCGGAGACGCATCCGCAGGCGTCCTCCCGCGAGGACGACCTGCTCCGCGCGAAGGAGAAGGTCGACGCCGGCGCGCGCGTGCTGATCACGAACCTGTTCTTCGAGAACCGCGCCTACTTCGATTTCGTCCGCGCAGCCCGCGAGCTCGGCATCGACGTCCCGATCGTGCCGGGGATCATGCCCGTCACGAACGTCGCGCAGATCAAGCGGATATCGAGCCTGTCCGGCGCGACGATGCCCGCCGCGCTCGTCGCGGCGCTCGAATCGCGCGCGGACCGCCCCGAGGCGGTCGTCGAGCTCGGCGTAGCCTACGCGACGCTGCAATGCGCGGATCTGCTCGCGAACGGCGCGCCGGGAATCCACTTCTACACGTTGAACCGCTCGCCCGCGACGAGCGCGATCGTCTCCGCGCTGCGCCTGCTGCGGCCCTGGGAAAGGACCATGGTGACGGCGTAATGGAGTACCGCCACCTCGGCCGGCTCGGCCTGAAGGTCAGCCCGCTCTGCCTCGGCACGATGAACTTCGGCTGGGAAGGGCGCGGCACCGACGAGCCGACCGCCCACGCGCTGATGGATCGCGCCCTCGAGCTCGGGATCAACTTCTTCGACACGGCGAACGTCTACGGCTGGTCGGGCGAGAAGGCGCCCGCCCGCCGCGAGGGCCGCACGGAGCAGATCCTGGGCCGCTGGTTTGCCCAGGGCGGCGGGCGCCGCGAGAAGGTCGTCCTCGCGACGAAGGTGTACGGCGAGATGGGCGACTGGCCGAACGAGCGCGGCCTCTCGGCGCTCAACATCCGCCGCGCCTGCGAGGCGAGCCTGCTGCGGCTGAAGACGGACTACATCGACCTCTACCAGATGCACCACGTCGACCGCGCGACGCCCTGGGAGGAGATCTGGCAGGCGATGGAGCAGCTCGTCCGCGAGGGCAAGGTGCTCTACATCGGCTCGTCCAACTTCGCCGGCTGGCACATCGTGCAGGCGAACGAGCTAGCGAAGGCGCGGCACTTCCTGGGCCTGGTCTCGGAGCAGAGCCTCTACAACTTGACCGCCCGGACGGTCGAGCTCGAGGTGCTTCCCGCCTGCGAGGCGTACGGGCTCGGCGTGATCCCGTGGAGCCCGCTGGCAGGCGGCTTCCTCGGCGGCGCGCTCGCGAAGGCGGACGAGGGCTCGCGCCGCGCGCGGCCGGAGATGCAGAAGCGCATCGACGAGCACCGCGACGAGCTCGAGGCGTACGAGGGCCTCTGCCGCGACCTGGGCGAGGAGCCGGGGCACGTCGCGCTCGCCTGGCTGCTCTCGAACCCGGTCGTGACGGCGCCGATCATCGGGCCGCGGACGGAGGAGCAGCTGGTCGGGACGCTCCGTGCAGCCGAGCTGACCCTCGACGAGGCGACCCTGAAGCGCCTCGACGAGATCTTCCCGGGGCCGGGCGGGCCGGCGCCGGAAGCGTACGCCTGGTAGCTAGCCGCCGATCGAGACGACGCGAGCCTTCCAGCTCGTCTTCGGCGCCTTCACCGTGACCGTGTCGCCGACCTTCGCGCCGAGGAGCGCGCTCCCGAGCGGCGAGTCCGGCGAGACGCCGCCGACGGAGGAGATCTCGACGTCCATCGTCTCGCCGTCGTCCATCTCGATCGCCACGTGGGAGCCGACGCCGACGACGCCGCTCGCCTTGGCCGCGCTCTCGTCGATCAGCTGTGCGCGGTCGAGCCGGTCGCGCAGGATCGTGATCTGGCGCTCCAGCAGGCCCTGCTCGTTCTTCGCTGCGTGGTACTCGAAGTTCTCGGAGAGGTCGCCGAAGGCGCGCGCGGTCGCGATCGCCTGGACGACCTCGGTGCGCCGCGGGCCCTCGAGCTCCGCGAGCTGAGCCTCCAGCTGCGTCTTCTGGGCCTGGGTGACGTGCTCGATGCGATCGTTCATGCGATGGACCCTAGTACACCCGGCCGGGAGTCCGATGGAGGATCGGCGAGTGGCCGGGCGGGGCTGGCGGTGCACACTGGCCGACCGCGTACTGGTAGTACGGGGGCGGGCAGCGGGTGCCGTCAGACGCGTCTGGACGCCGCCGAGACCCAGCGGACTCCCGGCCGGGTGTACTCAACGGCGAGCGGCCCAGAGCGCGCCGTCCTCGAACAGCGCGCGCACCGGCTCCAGCGCAAGCACCTCGGGGGCGTGGCCGAGGCTGGAGTAGAAGACGCGCCCTTCGCCCCACTGGCGGCGCCACGCGACCGGCATGACCGTGCCGTCGCCGAAGCGCGTCGTCGCGAGCACCTCGTTCGCCGGATCGACGTGCAGGTAGTACTGCTCCGTGTGCACGCCGAACGAGGAGCCGCCGGCGAGCTCCACGTCGTAGGCGAGCTCCTCCGGATGCCACACGAACTGCCCGCCGACGACCCGGTGGTAGCCCTGGTGGCGCCGGAAGGTGGCCGCGGCGCCGTGGAAGGCGGCGAGGCCGGTGCCGCGCGCCACGAGGGCGACGAGGGCGTCCAGCTCCTCGTCGGGCGCGTCGGCGATCGACCAGACCGGGACGAGCAGGTCGAGCTCGTTCGCTGCGAAGGGGTCGAGGAGCGGCGCCAGCGAGTCCGTGACCGTCACGTCGAAGCCGTTGCCGCGGAGGAGCTCCACCGCCCACGCGGCGCACTCCTCGGGACGGTGTCCGTCCCAGCCGCCCCAGGTGACGAGCGCGCGGCGGCTCATGCGAGGACGCGCCCACCCTCCTGCAGCGCGCACAGCGTGTCGAGGACGTGCAGCGCCTGCTCGCCGCTCGCGCGCGGCGGCCGCCCCTCGGCGAGCGCGTCGACGAGGTCGGCGACGCCGATGCCGCGCCCGCGGCCGGTCGCGTGGTGGACGGGCAGCTCCTCCCATGCGGCGCCGCGGCCGAGGAGGACCGGCCCGTCGAAGAGGTTCGGATCCGGGATGCTGAGCGTCGCCTCGCTTCCGTAGAGCTCGAGCGGCGGGACGCGGTTGCCCTGGACGTCGTAGCTCGCGAAGAGCGTGGCGAGCGCCCCGCTCGCGAAGCGGAGGGCGCCCGCGTAGGTCGTCTCGATCGACGGATCGACCTTCCGCGGCACGGCCGGGAGCACCGCGAAGCCGGTCACCTCGGCGATCGGCCCGAGCAGCCGCACGAGCGCGGTCACGTAGTAGGGGCCGAGGCTGAAGAGCGGGCCCGCTCCCAGCTCGTAGTACGCCGCCGGCGCGGGGTGCCAGTGCTCCGGGCCGCTGTTGCCGACGAAGGCCTGCGCTGCGAGCGGCCGTCCGATCCGAGGCAGCGCCTCGACCGCGGTCTCGAGCGCCGAGCCGAGGAAGGTGTCCGGCGCGCAGGCGAGGCCGAGGCTCCGCTCGCGGGCGAGCGCGACGAGCGCGCGCCCGTCCTCCACGGTGACGGCGAGCGGCTTCTCCGAGTAGACGTGCTTGCCCGCCTCGAGCGCGGTGCGGGTCGTCTCGACGTGCGCGCGCGGCGGCGTCAGGTTGACGACGAGCTCGATCTCCTCGCCGGCGAGCAAGTCGTCCGGGGAGAGCGCGCGCACGCCCCACTCCGCGGCGCGCGCTCGCGCCCGCTCGGGATCGCGATCGGCCACCGCCACTAGCTGGACCT
>JAWVDX010000446.1:0-8836 GCA_033857015.1 Gaiellaceae bacterium | reverse complement strand
CGAGACGGCGACTCGCTCGACGTGGCTCGCCTACGGGAGCTACTGCTGGACGGGAACACCAACCGGGCCGGCTGCCTGCGTCGACATGATTCCACCACAGACGAGGCCGGGCCTCCCGCTGATCAGGGTTCCGCGCGGCGCCAAGGTGCGTATCCATCTCGGCTTCGCCGCGCGCTCCCCGACGCTGACGATCGGCGGCCGCCGTGTTCGCCCGACCGTCGACCGGAGCCGGCGGGTCATCACCTGGCGCGCAGCGAGCGGCGGGATCGTCAACGTGGACGTCCGCGGCGCCGGCGGCGGCACCAGCTACGTCGCCCGCCTGCGGCTCGCCTGACTCGGCCGTCGTCGCGCGCATTCCGCCGCTTCCACCACGCGCACCGGCATCATGGAAGGAGCATGGCCGAGGGCGAGATCCGAGTCACCGACAATCCGGAAGAGCACCGCTACGAAGCGCGGGTCGGTGAGGATGTCCGCGGCTTCCTCGACTACCACCTGCAGCCGGGGCTGATGACGATCATGCACACGGAGGTCGACCGCGCCGCCGAGGGCAAGGGTGTGGGCTCGGCGCTCGCGGCCGGCGCGCTCGACGACATCCGCAGGCGCGGGCTGTCCATCCTCGTCGTCTGTCCCTTCGTGCGCGCCTACATTCGCCGGCACCCGGAGTACGCGGATCTGGTGGTGGTGGGATGAGCAGCGGCGACGCCATTCGCGGGCGCGGGCCCGCGCGCACGTACGCGAGCGACTCGATCGAGGTGAGCTGGGAGCCGCGCCTCTGCATCCACATGCAGAACTGCATACGCGGGCTCGGCGAGGTCTTCGATCCGGAGGCGCGACCATGGGTGCGGGTCGACGGCGCCGACGCCGAGCGGATCGCCGAGACGATCCTCACCTGCCCGACGGGCGCGCTCCATTTCCGCCGCCTCGACGGTGGCCCGCAGGAAGCGGTGCCCGCCGAGACGACGGTCGAGCCGCGGCGCAACGGCCCGCTGTTCGTCCGCGGCAATCTCCGCATCGTCGACGAGGACGGCACGGTCGTGCGCGAGGACACGCGCCTCGCCCTCTGCCGCTGCGGCGCCTCGCGGAACAAGCCGTTCTGCGGCGGCAGCCATCGCGAGATCGGGTTCGCGACCGACGATGACGGATGACCGCTCTGCTCGCGGCCTATGACGCGCAGTTGCGCGCCTCTGTGCCGGATCCGCTTCCCGAGGGCGTTCGTGTGGAACGCGACGGGCCGATCGTCCGCTTCACCGGTTTCGCGGGGCACGGGATGGTCGAGTATCGCGACCTCGCAGCCCTGGACGGCGCCGGGCTGGACGCCTTGATCGCCCGGCAGGTTGCAGTGTTCGCCGAGCGTGGCGAGCCGTTCGAGTGGAAGCTCCACGGTCACGACCTCCCTGCTGACCTTCCCGAGCGATTGCGCGCCGCGGGATTCGTTCCCGAGGACGCCGAGACGGTTGTGATCGCCCCCGTTGCTGCGCTCGACACGGAGGTGGTCACGCCTCAGGAGGTCGTCCTGCGCGAGGTGTCCGCGGGCGCCGACCTCGAGCGGATCGCAGCCATGGAGGCGGCGATCTGGGGAGACGACCGGCAATGGCTCGCGGACGGCCTCGCCCGGGAGCACGCGGCCGACCCGGACACGCTCGTCATCATCGTCGCCGAGGCCGCGGGCGTCGTGGTGTGCGCAGGCTGGGTCCGGTTCCCGCCCGGGACGGAGTTCGCGACGCTCTGGGGCGGCGGGACGCTGCCCGAGTGGCGCGGCCGGGGTATCTACCGCGCCCTCGTCGCCTACCGCGCGCGGCTCGCGGCCGAGCGTGGCCGCCGCTACCTCGAGGTCGACGCATCCGAGGACAGCAGGCCGATCCTCGAGCGGCTGGGCTTCATCCCCGTGACGACGACGACACCCTTCGTGTGGTCGCCACCTGCCGCGCGGGAGTAGACGGCGCCTCGCGAACGCGGGACACTTGAACGGTGCTGGACGGGCGGCCCCCGATGAGGCCCCTCCACAACGGATGGCCATCGTCGTCGCCGGCTCAGTAAGAGGAGGTAGGCATGCACGTCCTGCGTTCGAAGAGGTGGAGTGCAGCCCTCGCCGGAGTGACGCTGGTCGGAACGTTCGCGGCCGTCGCGCTCGGATCCGCGGGGTCTGGGTTTGCGCCGGAGACGATGGTCACCGCGAACCTGGCCAACAAGATCCAGTGGAACAGCGACCGGGTCAAGCTCCAGACGAAGGATCCGACCGACGTCCGCGTCCAGAAGATCGTCATCGCTCCGGGCGGCAACAGCGGCTGGCATCACCACCCGGGCATCGTGATCGCGGCTGTGGCGTCGGGCTCGGTCACGTTCACGCTGAACTGCCGCTCAACGACGTACGGCCCCGGCCTTCCGGCCGGCTCGGTGTTCGTCGAGGGTGGCGATGTTGCGGGGCAAGCGAGCAGCGTCGATGGGGCGACGCTCTATGCGACATTCGTCGCGCCGCACGCCAACCCGCCTGTGTTCCGGATCGAGGACGACGTCCAGACGTGCCCGTGAACGCCTGACGATCGCGTGACATGCAGCGAGCTCGCGGCGAAGCTCCGGAGCGTTCCGGAGCTTCGCCGCGCTCGTCTACGACTCCCGATCCAGCCCGCCGGCGATCTCGGCGCAGGTCGCGATCGCCGCGACCTGCGTGAGGGCGTAGCCGAGCGCCGCGGCTTGCCACTCCTCGTTCATCGTTGACGTCCCGTCCGAGGCCACGACGACGCGATAGCCCGCGTCTGCCGCGTGGCGGGCGGTGTGCTCGATGGACATGTTCGTCCAGGCGCCCGTGAGGACGACCGTGTCGACCCCGAGCCCGCGCAGCACGGCGTCGAGTTTCGTCCCGAAGAATGCGTTCATCCGCAGCTTCTCGATCACCAGGTCGCCGGCCCGGGGCTCGAGCCCGTCGACCGGGGCGGCTCCCCAGGTGCCGCGCACGTTGGCGTTCGCGCTGCGGACGCTCTCGAAGAGCGGAGCGTTCTGCTGCAGCTCCGCCGCACCCGGCTCGACGATGTACCAGACGTGGATCACCGGAGTTCCGGTGATCCGGAAGGCGGCCGCGAGCGCGGCGACGTTCTCCACGACGTTCTGGCTAGCTGCGTGAGCCGCGGCGCCCGTCGAGCCGAACGCGCCCGCTGCGCTGATCGCATCGTTCTGCAGGTCCTGGACGATCAGCGCTCTCATCGCGGCGGATCGGTCGTGTAGCCGAGCCGGTTGCCGGCAACCGACATGGCGAGCGAGTAGAGCGAGGTCGACGCGCAGATGTAGAGCGTCCTCCAGTCCGGGCCGCCCCAGTTCATGTTCCCGACGATCTCGGGGAGCTCGATCGTCCCGAGGTGCTCGCCCTCGGGGCTGATCACCCAGACGCCGCCCGGGCCGCTGACGTAGACGTTGCCGTGCTCGTCCAGCTTCATGCCGTCGACGACGGCCTCGCCCTCCGCGGCGGAGCCCACGCCCGCAAAGAGCACGCGCCCGCCCGCCAGCGAGCCGTCCGCGGCGACGTCGAACACGCGGATGTGCGCGCGCGGGGTGTCGTTGACGAGGAGCTGCGACTCGTCGGGGGTCAGGCAGAGGCCGTTCGGCATCTCGAAGTCGTCGGCGAGCAGCTCGAGGTGGCCGTCGTCCGGAGCGACGCGGTAGACGCCCTGGAACCCGAGCTCACGCTCTCGCTCCACGCCCCAGACGGGCTTGCGTCCGTACCAGGGATCGGTGAAGTAGATCGACCCGTCGCGGGCGACGATGACGTCGTTCGGGCTGTTCAGCTCGCGGCCCTCCCAGTGCGACGCGACGACCTCCCGCGTCCCGTCCGGTCGTTCGCGGACGAGCGAGCTGGTGGCGTGCTCGCAGACGAGCAGGCTGCCGTCGTTGTCGAGCGTCATCCCATTGCCCTTGTTGTTCGGGTCGCGCAGCACCGTCACGCCCTCCGTCGGATGCCAGCGGCGGCGCTTGTCGCCTGGGATGTCGCTGAAGTGCAGCGCGCCGTCGTCCCGCCAGATCGGTCCCTCGGTGAACACGAAGCCGGTCGCCAGGCGCTCGATCGTGGCGCCGGGTTGCACGAGGGCGTCCAGGCGGCTCACGGCTCCTCCTCCGTCCCGGCCCAGTCGTGTGGAGGCTCCGGCGTGGGGGAGGGCTCAAGCTCGAGGCGGACCGTCCGGGTCTGCCTCGCCCGTGGCTCACCCGCGAGGTGACGGTCGATGGTCTCGATGATGCGCTGGACGACCTCGGCGATGCTGAGGCTGTCGACGTCGACGACCGCTCCGCCGAGCTCGAGGAAGCGCGGGTAGCGGGTCACGATCTGGCTCCGGAAGAACGCCACCGGGTCGGGGCCGAAGACGGGCCGGTGATCCTCGTTGTCGAACCGCGAGGCGAGGGTCTCGGCCGTCGCGCGGAGCCAGATCGTCACGATCCCGGGCTGCTCGAGCGCCGTCCTGCAGCTGGCGTCCTCGATGGTGCTCGCTGCGGCGCAGATCACGGTCGAGCTCGGCGCCCGGGTCGCTGCGAGGAGATGGCGCGCCTCGAGGTCGTGCAGCGCGCCGACGCCGTGGCGCTCGCGAATCTGGCGCGCGGTCAACCCTCCGGTCGCCTCGGCGATCGCCGCGTCGTTGTCGCTGAAGGGAAGCGCCAGGTGGCTGGCGACGGCAGCGCCGACCACGCTCTTGCCCGTCCCCATGAGCCCGAGCATCACCCAGTGCAGGGGCGCCTCGTCAGCGCGGCCGGGGGGATGTTCGTTCCGAGTGGTCATGATCAGAGGCTAGACCGGTAATACCAGTATTGCCAGTCCGGGACGACCATCCTACTACGAAATCGGGCCTCTGAGAATGGGCGAGCGGCCGGCATTGACTTTTCCGGAAGGCCGTCGTATGGTGGCTAGGCTTTACCGGTAAGACCAGTCTTGCCGCGGCAGGACGGGAGGGGAGAAGGGAACAGAGATCAGGCTCGGTGCCCGCGGCGGGCAGCCGGCCTCCGCCGTCGGATCCACGCGCGATCCGACGCATCCGGGACGTGTCTTTCACGGCGATGAGAAACCTCGAAAGGAGCATCACTAGATGAAGGCTCGACGTTTGCTGGCCCCACTACTCGCAGCGATGCTGGTGGCGGCGATCGTGATCGCGGCCGCATCTGCCTCCCAGAAGGGAAGCAGCGCGGCCGGCGCAAAGAAGTGGAAGATCGCTCTCGCGAACTCGTTCATCGGGAACACGTGGCGTGTCGAGATGGAGAACCTCTTCAAGGCGGGCTGCAACATGCCGCCGTACAAGACGCAGGTGACCTGCTCCGTCTACAACTCGGGGAACGACGTCGGCAAGCAGACGCAGCAGATCTCGAATCTGATCTCGTCACACGTCGACGCCATCGTCCTCAATGCCGCGTCGCCGACCGGGCTCAACGGGATCATCAAGCAGGCGTGCGCGCGCGGCATCGTCGTCGTCTCGTTCGACAACGTGGTCACCGCACCGTGCGCTCAGACGGTCAACACGGATCAGTTCAAGTTCGGCCAGCAGGGAGCCCAGTTCCTGGTCGATCGCCTGCACGGCAAGGGCAACGTGATCATGGTGACGGGCGTCGCAGGGACGTTCGCCGACCACGAGCGCAACCGCGGTGTCGACTCGGTGTTCAAGAAGAACCCGGGAATCAAGGTCGCCGCTCGGTACAGCGGCAACTGGGACTCCTCCGCCGCGCAGCGCGCGACGGCGGCCCAGCTCCCGTCGCTCCCCGATATCCAGGGCGCCTGGGTCTCGGGTGGCACGGACGGCATGCTCAAGGCCTTCGTCGATGCCGGTAAGCCCCTGCCCGTGACTGCGGGCGAGGCGGAGAACGGCTTCCGCCGCTTCCTCCTCCCCGGCGGGTACAAGGGGAAGCACGCGGACGGCATGTCCATCGGGCAACCGCCGTTCCTGTCCCTGGTGTCCTTCGAGCTCGCCCGCGCGATCCTCGCGGGGCAGCACAAGAAGTCGAACATCATCATGCCGTTCCCGGTCGTCACGGACAAGACGGTGAAGGCAGGGCTCACGGTCTTCCCGGCCCTGCCGGACAGCTTCTTCGCCGACTTCACGGACTCTGGCCCGAAGGCCACGCTCGTGATCTGCGTGAAGGCGGCGCTGACCGGCAAGCCCTGTCCGGGAGCACTGAAGATCCGCCTCCCATAGGGCGCAACAACGGACGGTGGTGGTCGCGCTCGGGCGCGGCCACCACCGCCTCTGCGTGCGCGAGGATCCGACCAACGCGATGACGACCGGCGACACAGCAATCGAGGCCATCGGGGTCTCGCGCTCCTTCGGGGGCGTGCACGCCCTCACGAGCGCGTCGATCGCGGCGCGCTTCGGCGAAGTGCACGCGCTCGTCGGCGAGAACGGCGCGGGCAAGAGCACGCTCATCAAGATCATCGGCGGTGTCGTCAAGCCCGAGTCCGGAACCGTCCGCATCGACGGCGAGGACGTGACGCTCTCGGGCCCGAGCACGGCGCGCCGGCTCGGAGTCGGCACCGTCTTCCAGGAGCTGACCCTCTTCCCGTGGATGACCGTGGCTGAGAACCTCTTCATCGGGACCGAGCCGCGCGGCCCGAGCCGGCTGATCCAGCGGCGTAGCCTCGGCTCGCGGGCGCAGGCGGTGCTGGAGCGCTTCGGCGTCGAGGGAATCGACCCGCTCGCGCTCGCGGCCTCTCTCCCGCTGGCGCAGCGGCAGATCGTCGAGATCACGTGCGCCTTCCTGCGGGAGCCCCGGATTCTGCTGCTCGACGAGCCGACCTCGGCGCTCGCGGAGCGCGACGTCGCCTGGCTCTTCGGGCTCGTCCGCGACCTCCGCGACAGGGGCGGGTGCATCCTCTTCACGTCGCACCGCTGGGGCGAGGTCAGCAGCCTCGCCGATCGCATCACCGTCCTGCGCAACGGCACGGAGGTCGCGACGCGCGACGAGATCGCGGAGAGCGAAGCCGTCACGCTCATGACCGGGCGGACGATCGACCGGCTCTATCCCAAGCGGCCGGCCGCGCCTGCGGACAGCGAGGTCGTCTTCGAGGCCGACGGCCTGGAGGGCGATGTCCTCGCGGGCGTCTCCTTCAAGCTGCGCCGCGGCGAGATCGTCGGTGTCGGAGGGCTTGCGGGACAGGGGCAGCCGGAGCTCTTCATGTCGCTCTTCGGAGCCTGGCGCCTGTCGCGCGGCGAGATCCGCGTGCGCGGCGAGCGCGTTCGCCTGCGCCGCCCGGCCGACGCCCTGCGCAAGGGTCTCGCGATCGCCTTCGTCCCCGAGGACCGGAAGACGGAAGGGCTGATGCTGCCGATGTCCGTCCGCGACAACCTGACGCTCGCGGTGCTGCCGCGCGTCTCGCGCTTCGGGATCATCCGCGGGCGGCGCGAGCGCCCCTTCGTGACGAGCGCGATCGAGCGCCTGCAGATCAGGACGCACGACGCGGCGCTCCAGCCCGTCGGCAAGCTCTCGGGCGGCAACCAGCAGAAGGTGCTGATCGGGCGCTGGCTGCTCACCGAGCCCGACGTGCTGCTCGTCTTCGACATCACGCGAGGCGTCGACATCGGCACCAAGCACGACATCTACCAGCTGATGGTCGGGCTGGCCGCCGAGGGGAAGGCGCTCCTCTACTACTCGAGCGAGACCGAGGAGATCGCGCAGCTCTGCCATCGCGTCCTCGTCATGCGCGAGGGGCGCGTGGTCTCCGAGCTCGCCGGGGTGGATGCGGAGTCGATCGTCGGGGCGTCCCTCCGGGAGGCGCCCGCGTGATCGTGGCTCCGCCCCCCGTCGCGACGCCGCAGGTCAGTCCCGCTCCGGTGCGGAACTGGCGGCGCGCCCTGGCCCAGAACATGCCCTCGCTCCTCGCCTTCGCGATCCTGCTTGGGCTGACCGCGCTCTACATCGGCCTGTTCAGCCGGCAGCTGCACACCTTGCCCGGCATCTTCGAGTGGACGTCCGTGGTCAACACCGCCGTCCCGACGGTCCTGGTGGCGGTCGGGCAGACCATCGTGGTCATCACGCGTGGCATCGACCTCTCCGTCGGCGGCGTGATCGACGTCTCCAACAGCCTCGCGGCCACCCAGATGCACTCGAGCCTCGCGAGCATGGCCGGCTGGACGGTGCTCATCCTCGGCTTCGGCGCGCTCTGCGGCGCGGTCAACGGCGCGCTGATCGCCTACGCGCGCCTGCAGCCCATCCTCGTGACGCTGGCGACCCTGGCGATCCTGCAGGGGATCGCGCTGCGGATCCTGCCGGAGCCTGGCGGGGCGATTCCCGAGTCCTTCTCCTCCGTCCTCGCGAGCTCGACCGGCCCCTGGAGCCTCTGCTTCGTCGCGGCGATCGTGGTGCTGTGGCTGATCCTGCGCCGCTTGACCGTCGGCGTGCGGATCTTCGCGGTCGGCAACGACGAGTACGCGGCGCGCGCGCACGGCATCCCCGTCCGCCAGGTCAAGGTGATCGCCTACGCGCTGGCCGGCCTGCTCTCGGCCGCGCGCGGCATCTTCCTCGCCGCGAGCACGACCGCCGGCGACCCCGCGGCCGGCGACGTCTACATCCTCACCTCGATCGCCGCGGTCGTGCTCGGCGGCATCAGCTTCTACGGCGGCACCGGGAGCGCGCTCGGGAGCATCGCCGGAGCGTTCATCCTGACCATCCTCACGAACGTCCTCTTCTTCGCGGGCATCGACCCGCTCTACCAGGCGTTCTTCCAGGGGCTCTTCCTGTTCGTCGCGGTGCTGCTGGGGAGCCTCCTGGGCCGGATCGTGCAGGTGCGCGCGTGAGCGAGGCGTTTGCCGTACGCGTGGCACGCGCGCGCGAGGTCCTGACCCCGGATCGCCGCCGCGTCCTCGTCGCGATCGGCGCG
>JAWVDX010000445.1:0-2658 GCA_033857015.1 Gaiellaceae bacterium | reverse complement strand
CCACCTCTATCCGGAGTACCTCAACATCTATGCCGATCGGGGCAACATCGCGGTGCTGGCGCGGCGCGCCGCGCTGCGGGGCCACGAGCTCGAGGTGCGCGGCATCGGGCTGGGCGAGCCGTTCGACGCGGACGCGGTCGACCTGCTCTACGTCGGCGGCGGCCAGGATCGCGAGCAGGCGCTCGTCGCGACGGATCTCGCCGCGCGCGGCCCGGCCATCCAGGCGGCGCTCGACGGCGGCGCGGCGCTCCTTGCCGTGTGCGGCGGGTACCAGCTGCTCGGGCGCGGCTACCGCGACCGCAGCGGCGCGATCCTCCCCGGCGCGGGGGTGTTCCCGCTCGAGACGGTCGCCGGCGAGCGGCGGATGATCGGCGACGTGCTGCTCGAGTGCGAGCTCGTCCCCGGCGAGCGGCGCACCGTCGCAGGGTTCGAGAACCACGCGGGCCGGACGCTGCTCGATCCCGGCGCGACGCCGCTCGGGCGGGTGGTCGCCGGCTTCGGGAACGACGGCGCCTCCGGCTTCGAGGGCTGTCGCGTCGGACGCGCGCTGGGGACGTACCTCCACGGGCCGCTGCTGCCGCGCAATCCCTGGCTCGCGGACTGGCTCCTCAGTCAGGCGCTCGCCCGCCAGATGGGCGAGCCGCCGGAGCTGGAGCCGCTGCCGGACGAGCTGGAGCACGAGGCGCACCGGGTCGCCTCGGAGCGTGCGCGCCAGCGGGGCGGGCGCTTCTAGCCGGGGTCTGTCCCTTTGCACCAAGTTCGCACCAACTTTGCACACGCGAAAAGGCTGTGATTCGCTGATGGCATAGGGGATCGCCCCGGTCGCTCCTGTCCTCTTCGGACGGCGTGTGGGGACAGACCCGGGGACAGACCCCGACCTGGCTGGAGCGCGGCGCGCGCTTCTAGGCCTGCTGCTCGCCGTCGGCGGGTGCGGCCGCGGGGAGGTAGCCGGCGCGCATGCGCCAGTAGGCACGGGCCTCTTGCGCGTCCGGGTGCTCGGAGAAGCGCTCGAGGAAGGCGGCGATGCACGAGGACTGCTCCGCTCCGAGCAGCGAGAACTTCGAGAGGCTGAACGCCGCCAGGGCTCCTTGCTGCGGCGTCAGCGCCTGGAAGGTCGAGCCGATGACCGCGGCGCCGGGCTTCTCGTCGCCGTGCCGGCAGATCCAGCGCATGTAGGCGGGCAGGAAGTGGCGGAAGCCGGCCGGGCTGAGGAACGCGAGCGCGGAGTACTCGTACTCGATCGCCTCGTCGGAGAGCTTGCGCCACTCCTCGACGCCGTACAGCGAGGCGAGGTCGCCGTCGTCGCTGCACTCCGGGTGGAGCAGCTCGCCGTCCGGAGGGCGTGGAACGTCCGCAAAGGCGAACTCGATGCGTGCGATGATCGCGTCCATGTCAGCGCGCCCACAACGGGCCGAGGTACACCATAGGGTCACCGGGCTCCCAGCGGCGGAGAAAGCGCTGAATCGGTGGGTGCAAGGCGATCCCGTCGAGGTCGTCGAGCTCGAACAGCCGGTGGCCGCGCACCGCGACGTCGACCGAGGTGACCGCCTCGAGCGAGCGGGCGCTCAGGTCGCCGGCGAAGACGATGTGGACGACGTGCTTGCCGCCGGGATCCTGTACGGGCGCGATCGACTCGCAGATCGCGACCGGCCCTTCGACGGGCACGGACTCTAGCCCGAGCTCCTCCAGCAGCTCGCGGTCGAGCGCCTCGACGAGGCTCTCCCCCGCGTTCACGCCGCCGCCCGGGAGGAGCCAGTACTCCTTGCCCGGCTTCTCGTGCCGGCACAGGAGGAGCCCTTCCTTCCAGCGCAGGAGCGCCGAGACACGAACGCGGGGCTCCGCCACTAGGTCGCCGTGGACGAGGACGAGCCGAAGCCGCGGACGCCCCGCTCGCTCGGGGGCAGCTCGTCCACCTCGACGAGCTCGAGCTCCGGCAGCTGGAGGATCACGAGCTGGGCGATCCGCATCCCCGGCTCGACGGTGAATGCCTCGGTGCGATCGGTGTTGAGCAGGACGACGCGCAGCTCGCCGCGGTAGCCCGCGTCGATCAGCCCCGGGGAGTTGACGACGGAGATGCCGTGGCGCGCAGCCAGCCCGGAGCGGGGCTGGACGAAGCCGGCGTAGCCCTCGGGGATTGCGACGGCGAGGCCCGTCCCCACGGTGGCGCGCTCGCCCGGCCCGAGGACGGCGTGCTCGCAGGACGCGAGGTCGAGGCCTGCATCGCCTGCGTAGGCGCGCTCGGGGACGACTGCGTCGTCGCGCAGGCGGGCGATCGCGAGCTCGATCATGCGCCCCGGATCACCTCGTCGGCAGGGGCGGCCTCCGCGATCAGATAGGCGGCGAGCCGGCGGGCCGCTGCGTGCGGCAGCCGCGCACGGACGAGGACGCCGTCCGCGGTGTCCTCCCGCTCGTCGATGGGCGCGCCGGAGGCGTACAGCTCCGCCAGCAGGCTGCCCTGGTCGTACGGGAGCAGGAGCCGGACAAGCTCGAAGCGGGCGCTGAAGCGCTCCGCGAGGCGCTGACGCAGCTCGTCGAGGCCCTCGCCGGTGCGGGCGGAGATCTGCAGCGAGCCCGGGAAGCGGTTGCCGAGACGGCGCCGCCCGAGCGCGTCGACGGCGTCGATCTTGTTGAGGACGAGCTCGACGGGGATGTCGTCCG
>JAWVDX010000444.1:0-3975 GCA_033857015.1 Gaiellaceae bacterium | reverse complement strand
GAGTAGACCCGCGCCTCGCGCACGCGCCGCGCGATCAGCTGCGAGTACTGCCCGCCGTGGTCGAGGACGAGGACAGGCCGGTCCTCGACGAGCGCCTCCGCGACGGGGAAGGGAACGACCTCCGCGGAGCTCATTGCCGCGACGTCGGGTAGTTCGGCGCTTCCTTCGTGATCGCGACGCCGTGCGGATGGCTCTCGCGCAGCCCCGCCGCGGTGATCTTGATGAAGCGCGTGTTGTGCTTCATGTC
Source organism: Gaiellaceae bacterium (assembly GCA_033857015.1). Classification (GTDB taxonomy): domain Bacteria; phylum Actinomycetota; class Thermoleophilia; order Gaiellales; family Gaiellaceae; genus JAWVDX01. Next base: position 3,728 of record JAWVDX010000444.1, on the reverse strand, counting down.
CTCGATCGACCCGGCGCCGGAGTAGCCCATCGCGGCGCGCACGCCGCCGACGAGCTGATAGACGACGTTGTGGAGCGGGCCCTTGTAGGAGACCCGGCCCTCGATGCCCTCCGGGACGAGCTTGTCCGTCTCGGTCACGTCGGCCTGGAAGTAGCGATCCTTCGAGAAGGAGCGCGTCTTCATCGCGCCGAGCGAGCCCATCCCGCGGTACTCCTTGTAGCGCTCGCCCTGGTAGATCACGACCTCGCCCGGGCTCTCGTCCACACCGGCGAGGAGCGAACCGAGCATGCAGCAGTCCGCGCCCGAGGCGATCGCCTTCGCCATGTCGCCGGAGTACTGCATCCCGCCGTCCGCGATGACCGGGATCCCGTGGCGGTTCGCCACCTTCGCGCAGTCGTAGATCGCGGTGACCTGCGGGACGCCGGTGCCGGCGACGATACGCGTCGTACAGATGGAGCCCGGCCCGATGCCGACCTTGATCGCGTCCGCACCCGCCTCGATCAGCGACTCGGCCGCCTCGGGCGTGGCGATGTTGCCGGCGACGATCTGCACCTCGGGCCAGCGCGCCTTCAGCTTGCGCACCATCTCGACGACGCTCTGCGAGTGCCCGTGGGCGGTGTCGACGATGAGGACGTCGACCTCCTCCTCGATCAGCGCCGCGGCCCGCGCCTCGGCATCGGCGCCGACTCCGACCGCGGCGCCGACGCGCAGGCGGCCCTGCTCGTCCTTCGTCGCCAGCGGGTACTGGATCTTCTTCTGGATGTCCTTGACGGTGATGAGCCCCTTGAGGCGCCCCTCCTCGTCGACGATCGGCAGCTTCTCGATCTTGTGCTTGCCGAGCTTCTCCTCGGCCTGCTCGAGCGTCGTCCCGATCGGCCCCGTGACGAGGTTCTCGGAGGTCATGAAGTCGCGGATCGGCGCGTCGAGGCGGACCCCGAAGCGGAGGTCGCGGTTCGTCAGGATCCCGACCAGGTGACCGCCCTCGTCGGTGATCGGGACGCCGGAGATCCGATACGTCGACATCAGCTCTTCCGCCTCGGAGACGAGCGCGTCCGGGCCGAGCGTGATCGGCTCGACGATCATCCCGGACTCGGAGCGCTTCACCTTGTCGACCTCCGCGGCCTGGTCCTCGATGGACAGGTTGCGGTGGATGATCCCGATGCCGCCCTCACGAGCCAGCGCGATTGCCAGGCGGGCCTCGGTGACCGTGTCCATCGCGGCCGAGACGACCGGGATGTTGAGCGGGATCTTCCGCGTCAGATACGTCGTCGTCGTCACCTCGGTGGGCAGCACCGCCGACTCGGCCGGCAGGAGCAGCACGTCGTCGAAGGTGAGCCCCTCCTTGCCGAACTTGTCCTCGCGCGAGAGGTAGTCGCTCATCTGCGCCGGGAGCGCCTCGACCAGCTTCTCAACGTCCATGAAATCGCCCCCTGAATGCAGAAAACCCAGGCGTAAAGCTCGCCTGGGCCAAAGTCTCCGCTGTTGTCGTCGCCACTCTCAAGTGACGATTGATGGTAGCAGCCTGTCCGGTCGTGGGGCGGGTCTCCATACTCCGAGGCAGATGCGCATCCGGCTTGTCGCCGCCGTTCTACTCGTGTTCGCAGCGCCCGCGGCCGCTGCCCCGCGTGCAACCGACCCGCCGCGGGTCGTCCCGTGGCATCTGATCGGGAACGTCGGTCTCGGCATGAGCCGTGCGCGTGTCGAGCGGATGTACGGTCGTGGCACCATCGCGACGCCGCCACGGGACGAGCTCTTCTGGACCTACCGGGGTCGCGGCGCGATCGGCGTGGCGTACGACATCGACGGCCACGTCGACTCCGTCGAGACGACCTCGTCCGCATACGCGAGCCGCTCGGGAATCCGAGTCGGGATCAAGCTCCCGCCAAGGCTCTGCGGCCTCGTCGACTACACGTGCAAGCACAGCTGGCGCGGCTTCACGTACGAGTCCGACTACAAGTCCTGGAAGCGCGTCTCGAGACTCGGCCGTTTCGAGCGGTCGTACGTCGAGCTCGAACTCGGCCCCCACTCTGTCGTGAAGCGCATCTCGTTGACGCACTTTCTCGCCTGCCCCTTCGGCGAGTACGCGATTCGGAACGCCTGCCGGAAGCCGCCGCCGGGTGCGGACTCCCGCTTCTACTTCCCCCCGCCGGCAGGCCTGCGATTCTGCGAGTTCCCGGGAGGGCCGGGCAACTTCGTCGCGGCATCTCCGTCCGTTTCGTGTCGGCTGGCGAACGACGTCATCTCGAAACTCGGCAGCTGCATGACGAAGACCCGGTGCACGACGGACGGGTTCGGCTGCGTCGCGGAATGGGCTGGACGCTACGACGCGTCGTTCGGCTACACCCATCATGCGATCTGCACCGACGGGGCGCACCGTCGCATCGTCTGGGACGGCGGCTGACGTCCGTCAGGCGGCTGCGGCGCGGGTGAGGCCAGCGACGAGGGTTTCGACGGACAGTTCCTTGTCCTCCGCCTGGACCTGCTCCGCAAGGAAGGCGCAGAGCGAGATGTAGCAGGCTATGCGGTTGCCGCAGCCAGCTCGGTCAGCTGCACCGTGGCCGCGAGACGCGTCACCTCGCGCGGGTCGAAGCGGCCTGCGCCCAGCTCCATCGTCGAGGCCATGCCGGCAGCTACGCCGTAGCGGAGCGCCTCGTCGGCTGCCTTCCCCTGCGCGCGCGCTGCCAGGAAGCCGGCGAGCAGCGTGTCGCCGGAGCCGACCTTCGACACCGCCTCGATCCGCTCGGCGACCGCCTGCAGGCGGCGCACCGCCCGCTCCTCGCGCACGAGCGCGAAGCAGCCGTTCTCCGTCGTGATCAGGACGTTGCGGGCACCGAGGTCGGCGATCGCGTCGAGGGCCATGAGGAAGTCCTCGTCGTCGTTGAACTCCTGTCCGGCGAGGCTCTCCGCCTCGCGCTGGTTCGGCGTGACGAGGAACGGCTCCGCCTCGACGCCGCGGCGTAGCGCCATGCCCTCGCTGTCGAGCACCGTGGAGACCTGGCGCCGGTTGAGGTCACGGATCAGCCCGCCGTAGAGCTCGTCGTCGACGCCGCGCGGGAGCGTCCCGGCGAAGACCACGATGTCGCCCGCGCGCGCGAGGTAGTGGATCTTCTCGGCGAGCAGCTCCAGCTCGGCGGCGCTGACCTCGGGGCCCCACTCGTTGATCTCCGTGAAGCTGTTCGTCATCGGGTCGACGACGACCGTGGAGGTGCGGGACTCGCCGGCGATGCGCACGAAGTCGTTGAGGATCGCCTCGTTCGTCAGCTCCTCGACGATCCGCGTGCCGGTGCGGCCGCCGGCGAGGCCTGTGGCGACGACGGGGACGTCGAGCCGCTTGAGCGCCCGCGCCACGTTGATGCCCTTCCCGCCCGCGAGCGTGAGGCCGAGGCTGGCGCGATGCCGCTGCCCGCGTGCGAAGTTCGGCACGGTGAGCGTGCGGTCGAGAGCCGAGTTGAGGGTGACCGTGACGATCATCAGAAGGGCGTCAGGCGCGAAAGCGCCCTCTCGGTATACCACTCAATGCGGCCGGCGAGGGCGGGGCGGGCCTGCGAATGGGCCGCAACGAGCGGCACCCGCGCCAGCAGCCGCGCGCCGACCCGCAGCTCGAGTCGGCCCAGCACCTGTCCTCTCCGGACAGGCAGAGAGACGGCCGTCGGAGCGACGATCCGCTCGAGTATCGGCTGGTCGACGCGCACGACACGGGTAATCGGCCGCGTCGCGACAAGATCGAC
>JAWVDX010000443.1:0-2653 GCA_033857015.1 Gaiellaceae bacterium | reverse complement strand
CGTCGGGTCGACGGTCGGGCCGGTCGTGCTGCCGGTGACCGCGGTGCTCGGGTCGGGCAGGTTGGGATCCACATCAGGGGTCAGGTTCACGTTCTTCGGGTCGAGCGGATCGACCGCTGCCTTGTTCGGGTTCAGGGACTCGCTGGCAACGATCGGCTCGTCGTCGAACGAAAGCGACTGACCTTCGTTCCCGTTCGGGAGGACGGTCGTCCGGGCGGCGGCGATTGCCGCCTGCGCCACCGGGAGCGCGAGCGGGCCGCTCAGCCTTGGCGCGTAGGCGGGGCTGCCCACGACGGCCCCGACGTAGACGGGGTTCAGACAGTCCTGGTCGGAGAAGACGTAGGCGCGGAAGAGCTCCTGCTTGCCGCCGGTGAGCCCGCGGTTGCCCGTCCAGGTGAAGCCGGGCATGCTGCCGTGCGCGGCGGGGGCAGCCGTCGTGCCGACGACGTCGGAGACCGTCTCCCCGAGTGCGAGCGCCGTCGGAGCGACGGGCCGGGCGCCGTTGACCGTCGTGTAGACCGGGCTCCACGGGCCCGTGGAGGAGCGAGGCGAGTCGTTCTTCGTCGGGACGAGGCTCGTCACCCGCACCGCGCGGACGCGCCAGTGGATCGTCTTGTACCAGCTCGTGTCGGCGGACTGCCCGGCGTGGAACGTGTACCAGTCGCGCTCGTCGAGGACGTTCGTCTGCGAGAACACCCACTTGTCGAACGTGTTCGTGGCGCCCGTGCCGGTAATGCCGATCTCCCAGACCTCGTAGGCGCTGGCGCCGACCACGGGCGTCCAGCGCAGCAGGCCGTCCGGCGACGGCAGCGGGGTCGGGATGTTCGGCCAGCGCACGTTGAAGCCGAACGCGGCGCTCCACGGCGTCGTGCCGTTCTGTGTGACGGCGCGGGCTCGGGCCTGGAAGCCGTAGCCTGAGCCGCTGCCCGTCGTCCAGGGGAGCGTGACCGGGACCGAGGAGGTCGGCGAGGGCAGCGCGTTGTTCTCGTAGACGATCGAGGACTCGCGGAAGCTCGACGAGCGCGCGAGCTGGAACTCGTAGTGCTGCGCGTTCGGCGACGGGCTCCAGGCGAAGGCGGGCTCGGTCGGGAAGACGTGGCGGGTCGGCTCCGCGTAGTTGAGGAGGAAGCCCTTGAGGCCCAGGGGCGCGCTCAGGCGGGCGGAGGCCGTCCGGCTCGGGGCGGAGGCAAGGCTTGAGCTGGCGGCGGCCGGAATGACGAGCGCGATCAACCCAAGCGTGGCAGCAATACGAGGTGCACGCATGGTCTTGATGGTTTTCGGCAGAGAAGAATGTCTTGCAGTCCCTCAGAAGGGGGATAGCTCGCGCTCGAGGCGCATGCCTGCAGCCAGGACGTGCTCGTCCGCCCCGATTTTGCCCACGAGCTGCACCGAGAGCGGGATTCCTGCGTCGTCCTCGCCGCACGGCAGGGCGAGCGCGGGCCAGCCCAGCGCGTTGAACGGGAAGGTGAAGCGGATCAGCGTCTCGCGCACATCCAGCTCGTCGACGTCGGCGGGCGGCGCCACGAGCGGCAGGGTCGGGACGAGCAGGAGGTCGTAGCCGCCGAGCGCCGCCTCGGCCTGCTCGCGGTAGCGCTCCCGCTCCGCGCTCGCCGCGTCTGCCTCGCGATCGCCGACCCGCAGGCAGCGCTCCAGCTTGGTGCGGACGTTCGCGCCGTAGAGGTCCGCCTGCTCCGGGAAGAGGCCCGCGTGGCTCTGCGCCGCCTCGCGCATGAAGAGCGGGCCGATCCCGGTGGGCTCCGGAAAGGCGATCGGCTCGGCGCGGAGCGCGGCTGCCGCGCGGGCCAGGGCGGCGCGGATCGGCGCGGTCGCGTGCTCGCCCCAGGCCACGGCGACCCGCGCCCCGGGCTCCGCGAGGGCGAAGCCGGGAACGAGCGCCTGCATCAGCGTCACGCAGCCCGCGACGTCACGGGCGAGCGGGCCGGCGTGGTCGAAGCTGGCCGCGAGCGGGAAGACGCCGCCGATCGGCACGAGGCCGTAGCTCGGCTTGAAGCCGGTGACGCCGCAGCAGGCGGCGGGGATCCGGATCGAGCCGCCGGAGTCGGTCCCGAGCGCGTGCTCGACCAGCCCGGCCGCGATCGCCGCCGCGGAGCCGCCGCTCGAGCCGCCGGCGACCCGTCCCGGTGCGCGCGGGTTGGGGACGGTCCCGAACCAGGGGTTCTGCGACGTGGTGCCGTAGGCGAACTCGTGCAGGTTCGTCTTGGAGTGGAGCGCGAACCCGGCCGCCTCGCAGCGGAGCACTGCCTCCGCGCTCGCGGTCGGGACGTGGTCGGCGAAGAGGATCGACCCGTAAGTCGTCGTCAGTCCGGCCGTGTCGAAGAGGTCCTTGACGGCGAGGGGGACTCCCTCAGCGGGCTGGTCCGGCGCTGCGAGCGTGACGCTCTCCACGCCGAGACGATAGGCGACGCCCGGCTACCACCAGATGTCGCGGTCGTCGCGCGGCCCCTGGGGCGCGAAGACGAAGCGGACGATGACGCGCAGTCGCGCAAAGGCGGTGGCGTAGAGCTCGCGCACCGTGCGATTCTGCCCTATTGGTTGCCGCAAGGCAACAGGGAGCTAGAGGGCTGATGTGAAATAGGCGTTCCGGCGGGGCTGTTCCAGGCCAAGCCAGGCTGGCTCGGCGCCCGCAGCGCAG
>JAWVDX010000442.1:0-6469 GCA_033857015.1 Gaiellaceae bacterium | reverse complement strand
CCCGGGGTCAGACCCTGTTAAGACGGACGGGGTCAGACCCTGCAAAGCTTTACGGGGTCAGACCCCGTTGGTTCTGGCGAGTTCGCCGCGCCGCGCGCTAGTGCGCCTCGACGAAGGCGCGCACCCGGTTCGGCGTCTTGGCGCCGAGCCATGCGCGCACCTCGCTCACGATCAGCCAGGGCTCGACCCGGGCCGTCCCGATCAGCTGGCGATAGCTGCTCCAACGCCACTGGTCGGGGCGGTCGCAGATACCGGCGCGCACCGGGTTGAGCGCAACGTAGCGGACTGTCTCGAGGAGATGTGCCTCGGTCTGCAGGTGCTCCGAGTGGTAGCGCCGCTCGAAGAGATGGCCTTTGCGCCCGTACCGGCGGTTGTACGACTGCGCATAGCCGCTATTCAGGCGCTGCATCGCGGCCGCGAGGTTTGCCTCTGGCGTACCGAGCACTAGGTGGAAATGCGTCGAGAGCAGACAGTAGGAATGGCACTCGAGGGCGTAGTCCTTGACCACCGTTGCCAGGATTGAGAGGAAGACCTCACGGTCTGCGTTGTCGATGAAGATCGGGATTCCGTCGACTCCTCGCGAGGTGACGTGGTAGTACGCGCCCGGGGCCTGGAGTCGGAGCGCGCGAGGCATCGCGACCGACGGTAGCGAGCCACACTCTGCGCGCAAGCGATTGGTGCAGAATCGTCACAGAGTCGTTCGGGGTCAGACCCTGTTAATGCGAGCGGGGTCAGACCCCCCGACCGCCGCAGCTGGCGCTACGCCGCCGGCTGGTCGAGGAGCTCGCGCACCTTGCGCGTCAGCTCGTCGGCGCTGAACGGCTTGCCGACGAATGAGGTGTCGCCGCTCAGCTGCGTGCCGTCACCCATCTCCCCGTCGGCGTACCCGGAGGTGTAGAGCACGCGCAGCCCGGGACGCTGACCCGTCAGCTTCTCGGCGAGCTGCCGCCCGCTCATCTGCGGCATCACGATGTCCGTGAGGAGCAGGTCGATGTGCCCGGTGTGGCCGGAGCAGAGCTCGAGCGCGCTGGCGCCGTCGTGGGCCTCCAGCACCGCGTAGCCGCTGCGCTCGAGGACGTCGCGCACCAGCGTGCGCACGACCCGCTCGTCCTCGACGAGGAGCACCGTCTCGGCACCGCGCGCGTGCCCGTTCCCATCTCCATTCCCGTTCCCGTTCGCCTTGCCCTTGCCGCCCGCATCCGGCGCGGCGACGGTCAACGGCGCATCGACCCGCGGGAGCACGATCGTGAACTCCGCCCCAGCACCCGGAGCCGTCTCGACGAGGATGTCGCCGCCGCTCTGCTTCACGATCCCGAACACCGTGGCCAGGCCGAGCCCCGTCCCCTTGCCCTGCTCCTTGGTCGTGAAGAACGGCTCGAAGAGATGCTCGCGCGTCGCCGCGTCGATCCCGGAGCCCGTGTCGCGCACGCTCAGCGTCACGTACTCGCCCGGCTCGAGCTCCCCGCCCTCGCCCCGGAGCGGCTCCACGACGGACAGGTTGGCGCTGCGAATCGTCAGCTCGCCACCGCTCGGCATCGCGTCGCGCGCGTTGACGGCCAGGTTCACGAGCACCTGCTCGAGCTGACCGGGATCGGCCCGCACCTGCCCGAGATCCGCCGCCGGCTCTGCGGAGAGCTGCACGTCCTCGCCGATCAGCCGCTGCAGGAGCCGGCTCACCTCGGTCACGACCTCGTTGAGGTCGAGCACCTTCGGCTGGAGCACCTGGCGGCGGCTGAACGCGAGCAGCTGACGGGTCAGCGCGGCAGCCCGCTCCGCCGCCTTCTGGATCTCCTCGGCGTCGTGACGCAGCGGGGAGCCCGGCTCCAGCTGGGCGATCAGGAACTCGCTGTACCCGCTGATCGCCGTCAGCAGGTTGTTGAAGTCGTGCGCGACGCCACCGGCGAGCCGGCCGACGGCCTCCATCTTCTGGGCCTGGCGCAGCTGCTCCTCACTGCGCTGCAGCGCCTCCTCGGCCTGCTTGCGCTCGCTCACGTCGCGGGCGTTCACCACGATCTCGCGGCCCTCCGGCCCGTCGACGAGGAGCTTGCCGACCGCCTCGAGGGTGCGCCACTCGCCCGACTCGGCCAGCACGCGCACCTCGACGACCTCGCCGCCGCCGCGCCGCAGGCCGGCGAGCCAGGAGCGGGTCGTCGGCATGTCCTCCGGATGGACGAGGTCGCGCACGGTCGTGCCGACGAGCTTCTCCGGTACGTAGCCCAGCACGCGCTGGATCGCGGGGCTCGCGTACTGGACGGAGCCGTTCCCGTCGAGGATCGTGATGACGTCCGACGCGTTCTCGATCAGCGAGCGGAAGCGCTCCTCGCTCGTCCGCAGCACCTCCTCCGCGTGGCGCGCCTCGGTGACGTCCTCGCCGATCGACACGATCCCGGTCGCGGCGCCGTGCCCGTCGCGGAGCGTGGTCACGTTCCAGGAGATGAGCCGCAGCTCCCCGCTCTTCGTCGTGATCTCCTGCTCGTAGTGGCTCGGCAGCGTCCCCTCCTGCAGCGCCAGCACGAAGAGCCGCTCGGAGCTCTCCTCGTGCGCGAGCGCGAGCGGGAACCAGGCGCGGCCGATCAGCTCCGTGCGCGTCCAGCCGCCGAGCTCGAGCAGGTAGTCGTTGCAGAACGTGACCGTTCCGGACGTGTCCAGGGCGAGCGCGACGAGGTGGATGTTCTCGAGCGTCTCGCGGAAGCTCCGCTCGGACTCGCGCAGCGCCTCCTCGGCGCGCTTGCGCACCGTCACGTCGCGGAAGCTCCAGACCCGGCCGACCGCCTCGCGCGAGATCTTCTGCGGCTTGGAGTAGCGCTCGAACCGGCGCCCGTCCTTGAACTCGACGATGTCGAAGCTCTCCGCCTCGGGGTCGTCGTAGAGGTCGCGAACCTTGGCGACGAACGCGTCCGGGTCGATCAGCTGGTCGAGCACGTACGCGAGCGCCTGGTTGTCGAGCGCGGGGCTCAGCACCGACTCCGGGATGTTCCACATCTCGACGAACTTGCGGTTGTAGCCGGCGATCGTCCCCTTCTGGTCGACGACGAGGATTCCGTCGGCGGTCGAGTCGAGCGTGGCGCGGAAGAGGGCGAGCGAGCGCTCCAGCTTGTCCTGGGCGACCTTCTCCTCGGTGATGTCGGCGAGGATCGACGAGACCCGATCCACCCCGGAGGCGGCGTCCAAGCGGATCCGCGAGGTGCAACGCACCCAGATGACGCGGCCGTCGGCGGTCAGCATCCGATACTCCAGCTCGTAGTCCTTGCGGCTCGTGCGCGCGGCTTCGTAGCGCGCGAGCACCCGCTCGCGGTCGTCCGGGTGGATGTGGTCGGCCCAGAAGCTGTCCGACTCGAGCCAGCGCCAGAGCGGGTAGCCGAGCAGATCCTCGGCGCGGCGGCTGACGAAGAGTGGCGCGTCGCCGTTGACGAGCGACTCGATGATGACCGGCTCGAGGTGCTCGACGAGGTCACGGAAGCGGCGTTCCGACCGCTCCGCGTCGTCGCGCAGGCGCTCGTGGTGCTGGATGAGGTCGACGAGCCGCCAGAGCGCGAGCAGCGCGATCAGCCCGCCGCCGATCGCGATGTCGACCACGTTCGAATCGCTGGTGAAGAGCGAGTCGGCGAGCAGCGCCACTGGTGCGGTCAGGAGCGCGCAGGAGAGAGCGAGGATGCGCCTGCGCGTGAGAGCTGTGCTGGGATGCGGCCGCGTCTTGAGCTGGGCGAGTGACGGGTGGAGGAACGCCGCGCCGCCGAGCGCGAAGGAGAGCACCCAGGCGATGTCGGCGAGCCGCAGCAGGACGGGCTTCTGGCCGAGCAGCGCGGCGTACGAGAGCGAGTCGGCGGCGAGCAGCAGCAGGAAGTTCCCCGCGATGAGCCGGTAGGCGACGGTGAGCGAGGCGGGGCCGAAGAGGAGCGCCGCGGTCGCCGCCAGGAGCACGACGTCGAGCGACGGGCCGAGGAGCGTGGTTGCGTGGTGGAACGTGCTGGTCGCCGGGAGGGCGAAGAGGGGCTCGAGAACGAAGACGAAGCTCAGCAGCGCCGCCGAGCAGCCGACGATGACCGCGTCGACGAGCGCCGAGCCGCGCGCGCCGACGCTCGGATTGCCGATGAACACCACGACTCCGGCGATGACCAGAAGGACGGTGGCAACCCAGACGAGGTCGCCGTAGGTGTTGCCCACGAGCAGCGGCTGCAGCCAGAAGCCCAGGCCCGCGAGCGCGACTCCCGTCGCGAAGAGATGCCACGCGCGCTGGCCGACCGGGCGCCAGAGACGCAGGCCGACCTCGAGCGCAAGCGCCTCGGCGACTGCAGCGCAGCCGACCAGGTGCCTCTCGTCCACGAGGGAGAGGAAGGGCGCCCCTGCGGCGAGAACGAGTCCAGCGGCGAGGAACGGGATCCACGAGCGTGCCCGCACCTCCCGGTTATCGACCCGGGATGCCCCACTTCTTAGTCTTTTGTAACCGGGACGCGCAAACGCCGTACGCAGAAGCGGTGAAGGGGCCTACCGGGGGTGAACCGAGCGGGTGAAGCGGCGACTATCAGACCATGATGATCTCGCCGCAGACTCCCAGCTCGATCGAGCCCGCACTCGATCTCACCACGTATGACGAAACGTTCGGCAACCGCCCGGGCGCGCTCGTCCGGCCCGTCGCCTTCGTGGAGGCCCGCATGGGCTCGACGGAGCTTCCGGGACGGGCGCTGCTGCCGATCCTGGGCCGGCCGCTGCTCTGGCACGTGATCGACCGTGTCCGCCAGGCGAGCCAGATCGCCGAGGTCGTCGTCCTCACGACGGACAGCCCGCGCGACATGCCGATCCGCAGCTACTGCCGGCGCCAGGGCATCGAGGTCTTCGCCGGCAACGAGCGCGACGCGACCGACCGGCTCTATCGCGCGGCGATCCACTACCGCGCCAACCCGATCGTGCGGCTCGAGGCCGAGGCGGCGTTCGTCGACCCGACGCTCGTCGACCGGCTCCTCTCGCTCTACTCCGACGGGGAGTTCGACTACGCGAGGATCGCGACCGGCGCCGGCTCGATCTTCCTCGAGGGCGGCCGCTACCCCGAGGGGATGGGTGCACAGGTCATCGGCCTGCACGCGCTCGAGCGGACGTGGTCCGAGGCGACCGACGCGAACGACCGGGGCGCAGTGACGGCCTTCGTCGAGCGCGCCGTCGGCCGGTTCCGCGTCGGCACGCTCCGTGCCGAGCAGAACCTTTCGCACCTGCGCCTGACGATCGAGAACGAGGGCGACCTCGAGCTCGCACGCCAGGTCTACGGTCAGCTCGGCTCCTCCAGGGGTGCGTTCACCCTCGAGCAGACACTGGCCTTTCTGAACAGCCGGCCGGAGCTTCTGGGCCTTGCCCGCCGCTTCTCCGGCGCCGAGGCGTTCCAGCCGCTTGCCGCTTAGCAACAGCAAGGCCCCCCAACCGAGGCATGGAACTCCCCTAAACCGCGTAGGGAGGGTGGTCGATACATGGGACAGTGGGATTGGCAGCCGTACCTGAGGAGGCGTGGGTCGTGGATCTGATCCCGGCACAGCCGCCGCGTGAGGTTCTCGAGGAGCTGGATGTGGCCGCGGGCGTGCTGGACGCGCTCGAACGGCTCAACGTCCACTTCCATGTCGACCTCGACTTCGACCGGCATGCGTGCGTGCACGCCACCGACGGCGCCGACGCGTGGCGCCTCGATCCCACCGAGTTGCTCGAGCTGCTGGCGGGCGACGACGACGTCCTCGACGAGAGCCGAATGGCGAGCCGGTAGCCACATGACCTCGCTCGACTCGATCGGCCTGAGGAGGTCATGCACAAGCTGAGCCCCTTGCGCATAGCGGTAGCCGACGGCTCCGCGTTCATGCGCCGGTTGCTGGCGGAGTCGCTCATCGTGCGGGGCTTCGAGGTGGCCGGCGTCGCCGATTCTGCGAGTGCTGCGGTGGATCTCTGCCGCCGCGCTCGTCCCGACGTGCTCACGTTCGACATCGCGACGCCCGAGATGGACGGCGTGCAGCTGATGCACGAGCTGCGCTCGGCCGGCATCGACGTGCCGGTGATCCTGCTCTCCGGCGTCTTCCGCGCGGATGCGTACCGCACCGTGGACGTGCTCGCCGAGGGCGCCATCGACTTCCTCGAGAAGCCGGCCGCCTGCGACACGGTGCAGGGCTTCCTGTCGCTCCTCGGCCAGAAGATCCGCCTCGCCGCGGAGCTGCACGAGCAGCGGCGCCACGCGATCGAGCTCAGCTCGCAGCGCTCGGTGCACGCGCTCACGCCGCAGCCGCAGCCGCCTTCCCGGCGCGTCCCGCCCCGCGAGGGGCAGCGCGCGATCGTGATCTGCGCCTCGACCGGCGGTGTCCAGGCGCTCGCCACGCTCATCCCGTCGCTCCCGCCACGGGTCGGCGCCGGCACGATCGTGGTGCAGCAGCTGCCCGAGGAGAGCTTCAGCGCCGCTCTGGCGGATCGCCTCAACCGGCACGCGGCGATCGAGGTGCGCGAG
>JAWVDX010000441.1:0-5449 GCA_033857015.1 Gaiellaceae bacterium | reverse complement strand
CAGGCCGACGGCGGCACCCGCTGCGCCGCGATCTCGGGCGCCTGGGTCGCCGCCCACCGCGCCCTCGACCGCATGGGCCTCGCCCGCGCGCTCACCGACACGATCTCCGCGGTCTCCGTGGGAATCGTCAAGGGCGAGGCGCTCCTCGACCTCGACTACTCCGAGGACTCGACCGCCGAGGTGGACATGAACGTCGCGATGACCGGCGACGGCCGCCTCGTCGAGGTGCAGGCGACCGCGGAGGGGCAGGCCTTCACGCGCACCGAGCTCGACGCGCTGCTCGACCTCGCCGCCGGCGGCATCGAGGAGATCGCCCTCCACCAGCGCGAGGCGGCTGATGCTCCTCGCAGCTAAGACGCTGCCCGACCTGCCCGTCTGGGAGCTGCTGCTGCGGCTCGGGCTGGCCGCTCTCCTCGGCGGGATCATCGGCGTCGAGCGGGAGATGCGCGAGCGCGAGGCGGGGCTGCGCACGCACATGCTCGTCGCGCTCGGCTCCGCCCTCTTCACGATCGTCTCGGCGTACGGCTTCCGCGAGCTGCTGAACGCCGGCGGGCCGGTCGTGCGCACCGACCCGACGCGGATCGCCGCGCAGATCGTGACCGGCATCGGCTTCCTCGGCGCCGGCGCCATCATCCGCCAGGGCTTCTCCGTGCGCGGCCTCACCACCGCCGCCACGCTCTGGATGACCGCCGCGATCGGGATGGCCGCCGGAGCCGGCTCCTACACCGCGGCCGCCGTCACGACGGCCGTCGGCCTCTTCAGCCTCTGGCCGCTGCGCCTGATCGCCTTCCGCGTCCTCGACCGCTTCCACGAGCGGCGCATCACCGTCACGATCGCCGAGGAGGCCGGCGCCACGTCCGTCATCGAGCGCATGGAACGGCTCGGCGTCAACGTCGAGGCCTTCTCGTTCGGGGAGGTCGGCGATCAGCGTACGCTCACGGTCGTCTGCGACCTCCCGCGCGGGCTCGAGCGGACCGCTCTCGTCCGCGAGCTCTCGTCCCTGCCCGACGTGAAAGGAGTCCAATGGGGAACCGCCTAGCCAACCTCGCCTCGCAGAACCAGCACAAGGCGCGCGAGCTGGAGGCGCTCCTCCCGGGCTGGACGATCGAGCTGCTCGACTCCGACGGCTTTCCGCCGGAGACCGGGCCCGGCTACTACGAGAACGCCCGCGCCAAGGCCCGCTTCGGCCGGATGATGGGCGAGTTCGACGTCTGGATGATCGGCGAGGACTCCGGCATCGAGGTCGACGGCCTCGACGGCAAGCCCGGCGTCGAGTCGGCACGCTTCGCCGGCGACGATCCGGTGGGCCGCCTGCTCGAGGCGCTCGCCGGGATCGACGGCGACGGGCGTAACGCGCGCTACGTCTGCGAGCTCGTCTGCCTCTCGCCCGAGCTGGAGGAGCTCCGCGGTAGCGGCACGCTCGAGGGGCGCATCGCCGAGGAGCCGCGCGGCACAGAGGGCTTCGGCTACGACCCGATCTTCGTCCCCGAGGGCGAGACGCAGACGGTCGCAGAGCTCGGCGACGCGTGGAAGGCGCAGCACTCGCATCGTGCCCGCGCGGCGAGCCGCCTGATCGAGGCGGTAGCAGCCGCCGAGGAGTCGTCGCGGTGCTCGGGGCGCCGCGAGCCTCGCCGGCGCCCCGGGCCGCGACGTCTCTAGGGGCCGACGGGGAACTTGCCGTTGAACACTGCAACGGCAACGGTCGCAAGGAAGGCCAGAGCCAGCTTCGCACGGAGCATCGCGCTCACCTCCTTCCGGGATTCGGTGCCTGAAAAGGCCGTGAATCACGGATCACCAACCGTGGCCCGCCAGGACTTGTTGTCAAGAGGTACCAGAACTGCGCAGAAGGGGGTTTGTTTACCTCTGGTCAACAGGCACAATGGAAAGCCCCATGGATGACCCTTTGATGAGCGAGACGATCGGCGCACGCCTGCGCCGGCTGCGTGAGGAGCGCGGCCTGACCCAGCGCGCCCTGGCGAGCGGCGGCGTCTCGCACGCGCACATCTCGCGCATCGAGTCGGGCGCGCGCGAGCCGTCCGTCAAGGCGCTGCGCGTCCTCGCGCGCCGCCTCGGCGTCTCCCCGGACTACCTCGAGCTGGGCGTCGACGCCTCAGGGCGCGAGCAGCTCGAGCAACGGCTCGCCGACGCCGAGCTGGGGCTCCGGCTCGGCACGGACGAGAGCGTCCGCGCGACGCTCCTGGGCGTCCTCGGCGAGGCCGAGCGCGCCGGCGACTCGACTCTGCTCGCGCGAGCGCAGGCGATCGCGGGTCTCGCCGCCGCGCGGGAGGGCGACCAGCGCGAGGCGATCGGGCTGCTCGAGGCGGCGACCGCGCACCCGGCGGTCGACTCCAGCGCCGACCCCGACCTCTTCGTCACGCTCGGCACCTGTTACCTCGCGGTCGGGCGCGAGGCCGACGCGATCGCGCTCTACGAGCGCTGCCTGTCCTCAGCGGTCGAGCGCGTGCAGGCGAGCCGCGCCGCCCGCGTCCGCTTCGCCACCCACCTGAGCAACGCACTCGCGGACGGCGGCCGCATCGACGAGGCCGCGGGGCTCCTCGACGAGGTCGCGGCGGAGCCCGACACCGATGCGTACAGCCGCGTGCGCGTCGAATGGTCGCTGGCCCGGCTCCACGTGATGCAGGGCCGCTCCGAGCGGGCGCTCGCCAGCATGGCAACGGCCATCGCGCTGCTGGAGGAGACAGAGGACGAGCTGCAGCGCGCCCGCGCCGAGCTGATGTGCGCGGAGATCCTGGCCTGGGACGGGCAGGACGAGCGCGCGGCCGAGCACGTGGCCCGCTGCGACGCGCTCCGGCACGGCGTGGACGCAGACGACCTGGGCGCGCTGTACGCGGTCGAGGCGCTCATCGCCGTCCGCCAGGGCGACCGCGAGCGAGCCGAGGCGTTCGTTCTCCAGGCACTCCAGATCCTCGGCGGCTCGGCCTTCGGCCGCCCGCTCGCCTGCCTGGCGCTGCTGCACATCCACCTGGCCGCCGGCGCGCTCGGGGACGCTCGCCACGCCTACGAGGAGGGGCTCGTCGCGCTCGAGCTGGCCCAGATGTGGCCGCAGGCCACCCGCTTCTGCCGGGACTGGGCGCAGGCCCAGGAGGAGCTCGGCCAGAGCGCCGAGGCCGCCGCAGCCCGCACGCGGGCGCTTGCGTTCGAGCGGCGCACCGTCACGCCGGCCCGCGTCTAGGCATCTACTTAAGCTAGTCCGCCCGCGAGCTCCTCGGTGCGCCCGCGCCGCTCCTCGAACCACCAGTTCACCTCGGCGCCGAGCACGATGAAGTTCGCCATCACGTAGAGCCAGACGAGGAGCAGCGCGGGCGCGCCGAGCGCCTGCAGCGCGATCACGTGCTTCGAGAGCTTGAGGAAGAGGGGCAGCACCTGGAAGGTCGCCTCGAGCAGGACGGCCGCCGCGATGGCTCCCGGCAGCACGCCCCGCACGGTCATCTCCGCGTTCGTGAGCAGGTAGTAGACCGAGAACAGGAAGACGAAGATCCCGAGCAGCGAGACGAGGATCGAGAGCGAGTAGCCCGCATAGCCGTGTGCGATCCACCCACCGCCGTAGCGGCGCAGGATGTCGACGCCGAGCGAGCCGACGAGCAGCGCGAACCACAGCGTTACCGTCGACCCGATCATCAGCACGAGCGCGAGCAGCTTGCCGTGCAGGAACGAGCGGTTCGGCCGGCCGTAGACGATGTTGCAGGCCGACTCGAGGACGCTGAACAGCGACAGCGACGTCCACAGGAGCGCGACGCCGCCGATGATCCCGAGCGCGGTCGCATGGGAGCGGATGCTGTCGATCGTCTTGACGATCCCGGACACCGACGCCTCCGGGAAGACGTGCTTCAGCTCCTTGACGAGGTAGCTCGACTCGTCGGCGCGCCCGACGAGGCCGAGGAGCGAGAGCGTGACGAAGAGGAGGGGCACGAACGACAGCAGCGCGAAGTAGGCGATCATCGCCGCGAGGTGCGTGCCGCGGTCGGCGAAGAACTTCTGGATGAGCTTCCGCTTGCGCAGGCGCATCCGGCGAGTATCCCTCTCAGGACGCAAACGGGCAGCGCTTGGTAGCGTCCGGCCCCAGTGGAGCCCGCTCAGGCACTCGCAGACCTCGTCGAGATCTCGTCCCAGATCGAGGCGGTCGTCCTCCTGGCAGAGGACGGCTCGATCGCGGCGACGACGTTGAGCGACGACGAGCGCGCCCGAGAGCTCGCGACCACGGCCCAGGAGATCGTGGCCGGCGCGGCCGAGCTGGAGCAGCGCGAGGCGACGCAGATCGAGGTGGCGCTGCTCGACGGGAGCGTGTTCGTCGTCCGCTCCGGCGGGCGCACCATCCTCGCCACGACCCGTCCGGATCCCACGGTCGGGCTCGTGCTCTACGACCTGCGCAGCTGCCTGCGCAACGCGGCGGGCGAAGCGCCCAAGCCGCGCCGCTCCCGCACCCGCTCGCGCGCGAAGACAGGAGGCGACGATGCTGCGGCGTAAGGCGCTCGCCGGTGTCGCCATCGCCGCGGCCTCCGGGGTCGGCGCGTTTCTCCTGCGCCAGCGGACCGCTCAGCGCGCGGAGAAGGTCGACCTCCACTTCGGCGACGGGACGATGGTCTCGCTCGCCCCCGGCGACCCCGGTGCCGACGCGCTGCTCGGGCTCGGCCGCAAGGCCCTGCGGAGCGCCCGTGACTGACGCCGAGCTGCGCGCCGCGATCCGCGACGTCGCGTACCTCGAGGGCGACTTCGTCCTCCGCTCGGGCAAGCGCTCCAAGTACTACCTCGACAAGTACCGCTTCGAGACGCAGCCCGAGCTGCTGCGCGCGCTCGGCGTGCGCATCGCCGCGGCTGTCGCGGAGCTCGAGCCCGAGGCGGACCGGCTCGCGGGCCCGGAGCTCGGCGCGATCCCCCTGGCCGCGGCCGCGTCGCTGGAGGCGGGCCTCCCGTTCCTCCTCGTCCGCAAGGAGGCCAAGGACTACAGCACGGCCAAGCGGATCGAGGGCGTCGTCGAGGAGGGCGACCGGGTCTGTCTCGTGGAGGACGTCGTGACCACCGGCGGGGCGCTTCTGGCGGCCGTCGAGGCGCTGCGCGAGGCGGGGCTGACCTGCGAAACCGCTGTCTGCGTCGTCGATCGCGAGGAGGGCGGCGAGGAGGAGCTCGCCCGGCAGGGAATACGTTTGCGCCGTCTGTTTACGGCGGCGGAAATCCTTGCGGCAGGGAAAAGTGCCGCAAACCCGCATGGTTGAGCCGAAAGCACTAGACTGTTAGGGTGTCCAAAGGGTTTCTGGTCTCGATGAGGAGGAGCGCACGTGACGAAGCAAGAGTTCGTTGACAAGGTCGCCGCGAAGAGCGGTCTGACCCGACGGGATGCAGGCAAGGCCGTCGAGGCCGTTCTCGACTCGATCACCGAGGCGCTCAAGTCTCGGCAGGACGTGAGCTTCACCGGGTTCGGGAAGTTCTCGAC
>JAWVDX010000440.1:0-6418 GCA_033857015.1 Gaiellaceae bacterium | reverse complement strand
CCACGCGGCTTCGCCGTGGCGATCGTGTACCTGGCCTTTGCCGCGGCAGTCGGTATGGCAGTCCTCGCCCTCGCCACCGTTGTCGTCGATCAGACGAACTCCGCCTCGAAGCGGGTCAATTCCTACTTTAGGACCGACAGCGGACAACCCCCCCAGACCGGGGCCGAGCACGACGTCGAGCGGCTGCAGCTCTGGCTCGACGCCCACCACCTGAAGAAGGTCCAGATCCGCAAGCAGGGCGAGAAGCTGGTCGCGAACGTGGGCTCGAAGGACGCGACCCAGTGGACGGAGCGCGCGATCAGCTGGGCCGAGGCGGCCGCCTCCTCGACGCTCAAGTTCCTCTTCAACCTGGTGCTCGTCATGGTGATCTCGATCTACATGCTCCTCGACATGCAGCGCTTCTCGCGCTGGATCGACCGGCGGTTCCCGCCCGCGGACGGCGAGCAGGCGCTCGTCCCGCGGATCGAGATGGCGCTGGCGAGCTACGTGAAGGGGCAGCTCCTGCTCTCGCTCATCATCGGCACGAGCGCCGGCCTCGGCCTGTGGCTCCTCGGGAGCTTCGGCGCCGTGCCGGGAGCGGACCGCTACGCCGTGCTCTTCGGGGCGTGGGTCGCGCTGACGGAGCTGATCCCGTATCTCGGGCCGTGGCTCGGGGCGGTGCCGGCGTTCATCTATGCGCTGGCGATCGATCCGCTGGCCGCGCTCTGGGTCGTGCTCCTGTTCCTGTTCATCCACCAGATCGAGGGCCACGTCGTGGTGCCGAACGTGATGGGGAACGCGCTGCGCCTGCACCCGCTGGTGGTGATCGTCGCGCTGCTCGGCGGCGGCGAGATCTACGGGCTGCCCGGCGTGCTGATCGCCTTGCCGCTCGCGGCGGCGGCCCGGGCGATCTGGGAGTTCTTCGGCGAGCGGGTCGAGCGTGAGCGCTGGCCGGCCGGGACACCGGTGCCGGTCGTCGAGGAGGAGGCAGCGGCGCGCGCGGCGCCCGAGCTCGCCCCGGTGGGCGGGGCCGACCCTCCTTCGGGCGAGCCGTCGGCGGAGCCGCCGGCGGCAGCGACCCGGTGACCGACGGCGACTGGCTCCTGCGCGCGCACGGGATCGCGCGCCGCTTCGGCGCGGCGCACGCGCTCGAGCCGACGGACGTCGAGCTGCGCGCCGGCGAGACGGTCGCCCTCATCGGCCCGAACGGCGCCGGCAAGTCGACGCTCCTCTCCCTGCTGGCGGGCGCGCTGCCGCCGAGCAAGGGCACGCTCGAGCGGCGCCCGGGGTTGCGCAGCGGCTGGCTTCCGCAGCGGCCCGGCCACTACGCACGGCTGACGCCGCGCGAGAACCTGGAGCTCTTCGCCCGGCTCCATGGAGACGGCGACCCGTCCGGCGTGGCGACGGCCGCGCTCGAGCGCTTCGGCCTCCCGGACTCTGGCAAGACGACCGGCGCGCTCTCGGTGGGGAACCGCCAGCGCCTCAGCCTCGCGATCGCCCTTCTCGGCGCGCCGGAGCTGCTGCTGCTCGACGAGCCGACGGCCGCGCTCGACCCGCAGCAGCGCGACCTGCTCTGGGAGGTCGCGCTCGAGCACACGCGCGCCGGCGGAACGCTCGTCTTCGCGACCCAGCAGCACGAGGAGATCAGCCACGCCGAGCGGGTCATCGAGCTGCGCGAGGGGAAGGTGGTCACGTGAACGTGATCCGCGAGCTCGTCCGCAAGGATCTGCTCGTCCTGCGCCGCTCGCCCGCGCTCGCCGCGACGCTCGTCCTCTATCCGCTACTCGTCACCGGCCTCGTCGGCCTCGTCGCGGGGTACGCGAACACGAAGCCGCGGATCGCCTTCGTCGACCAGGAGGGGCTCCCGGCGCAGGTGCGGATCGGCGGGCACCTGTTCAACGTGCAGCGAACGCTCGACCGCGTGAGCCAGAACGCGCGCCTCGTCCCCCTCTCCCGCGGCGAGGCGACCCGGGAGCTGCGGGAAGGGCGGGTCGTCGCGATCATCACCGTCCCGCCGGACTTCGTCGGCGACCTGGCCAGCATGGTGCGCAGCCCGACGCTGCAGCTCGAGACGACGACGGGCGGGGTCGGGCCACGCGTGACGCAGCAGGTCGAGGCGCTCGTCTACTCGCTGAACAGGGAGCTGCAGGACACCTACATCGAGACAAACCTCGAGTACCTGCGCTTGATCGAGCACGGCGGCGATACGAGCTTCCTCGGGCTGAAGTACCACGTGCTCGGCCTCGACGGGACGAAGGCGCTGCTCGCCGAATTGCCGGGCGGCCCGCGGCTGGATGCGATCAGCGCGTTCGTCGACCAGGCGAAGGTGGCACTGGCGCGGAGCGACGGCGCGATCCGGGCGACCGCGCATCCGATCGTCCTCAACCGCGTGGGCGGGCACGGGCGGACGTGGGCGCTCTCGGCGCAGGTGCAGGCGTACGCGCTCGCGCTGACGATCACGTTCCTCGCGCTGGTGCTCGCGGCAGGGGCGCTGGCGGCGGAGCGCGACGAGCAGGTGCTCGCGCGGCTGACCCGCGGGCTCGCCTCGCTCTGGCAGGTCGTGCTCGCGAAGGCTGCGCTGGCCGTGGTCGTGTCGCTTGCGCTGGGGATGGCGCTCGCGGTCGCCTTCGGGGCGATCATCCAGATCGGCGGGGTGCGCGGCGGGGAGCCGTGGGTGCGCCTGCCGCTGCTCGCCGTCGGGCTGGCGCTGGCCGGAGCGGCCCTCGGCGCGCTGGGCGCGTTGCTCGGCGCGATCGCCCGCGACGGGCGGACCGCCTCGCTCGTGGCGGTGCTCGTCGTGCTGCCGATCGTCTTCGTGGGGCTCGTCCCGCCGGAGGTGTCGCGCAGCGCCGCGCGGGTGAGCGACGCCTTCCCGTTCGTGCATGCGGTGCGCCTCTTCACGGCGGCGCTCTTCGACGTCTCGCCGTGGCGGCGGCTCGGGGTCGAGGCGCTGTGGCTCGCCGGCCTGGGTGCCGTCTACGTCGTGGCGGCCCGCTTGGCGGCGCGCCGGCTCCTCGTCTAGCGCCGGGAGACGAAAACGTAGTAACAGTCTGTTGCTAAGTCAGTGAGGGCGCCCCGACGCAATGGGCGCGGCGTACAGTTCCCGGGGTGACCTCGTTCCCCAGCACACGGTTGCGGCGCCTGCGTTCGAGCGGGCGGCTGCGCGCGCTCGTGCGGGAGACGCGCCTCGACCTGGACGACTTCGTCTTCCCGCTCTTCGTCGCGCCCGAGGCACTGGCCAATCCGGACCTGCCCGCGCTGCAGCGCCACTCACTCGAGTCGCTCGCAACCGAGGCGCAGGAGCTCGTCCAACTGGGTGTGAAGTCGGTCATCCTCTTCGGGATCCCCGAGGCGAAGGACGAGGAGGGGAGCGGCGCCTGGGACGCCGACGGGATCGTCCAGCGCGGGCTCCGCACGGTGCGCGCCGCCGCGCCGGAGCTGCTGCTCCTGACGGACGTCTGCCTCTGCGAGTACACCGACCATGGCCATTGCGGCGTCGTCCGGGACGGCGGGATCGTCAACGACGAGTCTGTCGAGCTGCTGGTGCGCACGGCGCTCAGCCACGTCGAGGCGGGCGCGGACGCTGTCGCGCCGAGCGACATGATGGACGGGCGCGTCGCCGCGATCCGCCTCGCGCTCGACGAGACGGGTCACGAGCAGACGCCGATCCTGTCCTACGCGGCCAAGTACGCCTCCGCCTTCTACGGCCCCTTCCGCGAGGCCGCCGGCTCGACGCCGAGCTTCGGCGACCGGCGCAGCTACCAGATGGATCCCGCCAACGTCCGCGAGGCACTCCGCGAGTGCGAGCTCGACCTCGCCGAGGGCGCAGACGTCCTCATAATCAAGCCCGCCCTGCCCTACCTCGACGTGATCCGCGCCGTGCGCGAGCGCTTCGACTGCCCGATCGCGGCGTACAACGTCTCCGGCGAGTACGCCATGGTCAAGGCCGCGGCCGCGGCGGGGCACCTCGACGAGCAGGCTGCCGCGCTGGAGTCGCTGACGGCGATCAAGCGCGCGGGCGCCGATCTCATCGTCTCGTACTGGACGAAAGACCTCGCCACGTGGCTCTAGGCACGCGCTCGGACCTCTACAGGCGCGCGCTCCAGCTCATCCCCGGCGGCGTCAACTCCCCGGTTCGCGCGATGAAGGCGGTCGGCCTCGACGAGCCGCTCTTCGTCCGCAGCGGCGCCGGCGCCTACCTGGAGACGGTCGACGGGAAGCGCTATCTGGACTGGGTCATGTCCTGGGGGCCGCTGCTCCTCGGGCACGCCGACCCGGAGACGGTCGAGGCGGTGCGCGAGGCGGCGCTCCGTGGGACGACCTTCGGTGCGTCGACCGAGGCGGAGGTGGAGCTGGCCGCCGAGATCGTCGACGCCGTCCCCTCGATCGAGCAGGTGCGCCTCGTCTCGTCCGGGACGGAGGCCGCGATGAGCGCGATCCGGCTCGCCCGCGCGGCGACGCACCGCGACCGGATCCTCAAGTTCGAGGGCTGCTACCACGGGCATGCGGACGCGCTGTTGGCGAACGCCGGCTCGGGCGTCGCCACGCTCGGCGTCCCGTCGAGCCCCGGCGTGCCGACCGCGGTGACCCAGCACACGATCGTCTGCGCCTACAACGACATCGACGGGGCGGCCGCCGCAGTGGCGCGCTACGGCGAAGGGCTCGCCTGCATCATCGTCGAGCCGGTCGCGGGGAACATGGGCGTCGTCCCGCCGGTCGAGGGCTACCTCGAGGCGCTCCGAGCTCTGTGCGACGCGTCCGGCGCGCTGCTCGTCTTCGACGAGGTGATCACCGGCTTCCGCGTCGCCCGCGGGGGCGCGCAGGAGTGCTACGGCGTCACGCCCGACCTGACGATCCTCGGGAAGATCGTCGGCGGCGGGCTGCCGCTCGCCGCGTTCGGCGGCCGCGCCGAGCTGATGAGCCAGCTCGCGCCGGTGGGCCACGTCTACCAGGCCGGCACGCTCTCCGGGAACCCGCTCGCGACCGCGGCGGGGCTCTCCGTCTTGCTGCGCCTGCGCGACCCGGAGGTGTACGCGGAGCTGGAGCGGCGCGGCGCCCTCCTCGAGGGCGGCCTCCGCGAGGCGGCTGCGGGCGAGCCGGTGCGCGTGCGCCGCGTCGGCGCCATGGCGACACTCTTCTTCCGCGAGGGCGGCGTCCGCAACTTCGAGGACGCGAGCGCCTGCGACACCGAGCGCTACGCCGCGTTCTTCCGCTTCATGCTCGAGCGTGGCATCTACGTGGCGCCGTCGCAGTTCGAGGCGCTGTTCCTCTCCCTGGCGCACGGCGAGGAGGAGATCGAGCGCACGGTCTCCGCCGCGGCGGAGTTCTTCCGCCGGTGAACGCGCTGGCGGAGCAGATCGCGGAGCACGCGACGGCGGAGAGCCCGCTGTGGGCTGCGTCGCTCCGCCCGGACCCGTCCTTCGAGCCGGTGTTCTCGCCGCTCGCGCCCGCCGAGCTCGCGCTCGCGCTGGAGACGATCTACGAGGGCTATCTCCTGCACTACGGCGACTCGCGGCTCTTCGCGCCGGCCGATCGGGACACCGCGCTCCTGCTCGGAGACGCGCTCTACGCGCAGGGGCTCGTCCACCTGGCGGCGCTCGGTGCGACGGAGCCGGTGCGGGCGATGGCGGAGCTGATCTCGCTCTGCGCGCAGCAGCGCGGGGACGAGGTCGACGGGGACGGCGAGGCATGGGCGGCGACGGCGGAGCGGCTGGGCGCCGGTGCCGGTGCCGACGCACGACGCCTCGCTCTCGAGGCACACACGCGCCTGCTTGGATAGAGTCGCGCCGATGCACGGGCCGCTCGGATTCCTGCTCGCGGACGCCGCCTCGGAGGGGCGCTCCGTCGTCATCGCGATGCTGCTCGTTGGACTTGTCTTCATCGGCGTGATCGCGCTCGGCGAGCTCACCCACTGGGCCGGCTCGCGCCGCAAGGCGCGCAAAGCCGCCCGCAAGTCCTACTGAGGCGCTGGTCGGGGCGGGAAGTCGCCTCCCCGCCCCGGTCGTGCCGGCCTCTCCTAGCGAAGCCGGGTCTCGATGCTCACGCGGCGGTCGCGCTTGTCGAGCCGGGCGCGATCGCGGCCTGCGCCGCCGTCCACCAGCTCGCGCCGGCCGTCCCGTGCGTCGAGCGTGTCGTTGCCGGCGCCCCCGAGCAGCGCGTCCACCCCACCGCCGCCGATCAGCGTGTCCTTGCCGGCGAGCCCGCAGATGACGTCGCCGCGGTTACCGCTCGCGATCAGGTCGCGACCGGAGGTGCCCCAGAGCGTGCAGCCGGCCGGACGTGGCCCCAGCGGCTGCCAGTCCGGCGGGCTCTGCGCCGTGGCGTGGAACGTGACGCGATGCGCCCCCGAGCCGTCGACACTCATGACCCAGATGTCGCGGAAGTCCTTCCCGGCGCGGTCGGTGATCCAGGCGATCGACCGCCCGTCCGGCGACCAGGC
>JAWVDX010000439.1:0-2727 GCA_033857015.1 Gaiellaceae bacterium | reverse complement strand
CTGCGGGAAGGCGTCGGCGACTGCCTCGGTGCGCCCACCCGAGGTGGACGAGTAGTAGGTGAGCGCGATCCGGCCCCGCCAGGTCAGCACCTTCCCGGCCGTGGCGCCGACCGCGAGGTTGGTGGCGCTCGTCTCGGCCCTGATCCCGCCGTACATCTGGTCACGCGCGTCGCCGACGAGGTCGTACCGCCCGCCCGGATCGAGCGTCGCGAGCGCATAGGAGCGCGCTGCCACCGCCTGCGCGCGCAACGCCGCGGACGCCCAGTCGTGGGGCATCTCCCACGGCACGACGCCGCGCAGGTAGCGCTCGAGCGGCAGCTCGTTGACGACCTGGAGCCCCGTCCCGTCGCGATAGAGGAGGAGCTCGCCCCGGTAGCCGTGCCCGTCGAGTGTCAGCGGTGCTGTTCCCGGGACGATGCGAAGCGGCGCGACGAGTCGCCCCGCGCGGACCCGCAGCACGGCCTTGAGCGCCACCCTCCCGCGCAGGCGAACGCGCTTCCCGTGTGCGTCACGGATGACAAACGCTGCGCGCGAGCCGATCGTGACGCGCGCCTTCCCCTCGGCGAGCAGCACCCGGATGTCCTGCGGCGCCCGCCGCACGAGCTCCGTGCCGGGGTAGTAGTGCGCGAGGATCTGGCGGGCGCTCCACCCGTGCAGCGCGTAACCCTGCGCCCCGTACTGGCTCATCCCGACACCGTGGCCCCAGCCGTAGCCTGCGACGACGAAGTCGGGCGTCGCCGCAGCCGCCGGAGCGGGCACGAGCAAGGCTACGAGGAGAACGAGGCGCCGCATGGGCCGCCAGGCTAGCTAGTACTTGGCCAGCACGATGCAGGCGTTGTGCCCGCCGAAGCCGAACGAGTTGGACGCAGCGACGCGGATGTCCGCCTGGCGCGCCTCGTTCGGGATGTAGTCCAGGTCGCAGTCGGGATCCGCGACCGCCTGGTTGATCGTCGGCGGCAGGACGCCGTCGCGCAGCGCCAGGGTCGTGAAGATCGCCTCCACCGCGCCGGCCGCGCCGAGGCAGTGGCCGGTCGCGCCCTTGGTCGAGGAGACGGGAACCTTGCGCGCCTGCTCCTCGCCGAGGGCCAGCTTGATGACCCGGGTCTCGCTGGCGTCGCCGAGCGGTGTCGACGTGCCGTGCGCGTTGATGTAGCCGATGTCCTCGACGGCCACGCCTGCGTCGCCGAGCGCCATCCGCATCGCCCGCGCGGGGTTCGCGCCGGTCGGGTCGGGCTCCGTGATGTGCGAGGCGTCCGAGGAGACGCCGTAGCCGAGCAGCTCTGCATAGATCTTCGCCCCGCGCGCCTTGGCATGCTCGAGCTCCTCGAGGACGAGCACCGCGCCCGCCTCGCCCATGACGAAGCCGTCCCGGCCTGCGTCGAAGGGCCGCGAGGCAAGCTGCGGCTCGTCGTTGCGGCGCGAGAGCGCGCGCATCGCGCCGAAGCCGGCGATGCCGACCTTGGTGATGCCGGCCTCGGTGCCTCCGGCGAACATCACCTCGGCGCGGCCGAGCCGGATCGCGTCCAGCGCCTCGCCGATCGCCATGTTCGATGCGGCGCAGGCGGTGCACTGCGAGGTGAGCGGGCCGCGCGTGCCGAGCTCCATCGAGACCCACGCGGCGCCCATGTTGGGGATGATCGCCGGGATGGAGAACGGCCCGACCCGCTCGGGGCCGCGCTCGATCAGGGTCGTATGGCAGTCCTGGAAAGCGCCGAGCCCGCCGATGCCGGTCGCGATCGAGGCGCCGATGCGCTCCGCCTCGGCGGGGACGTCGAGCCCGGAGTCGGCCTCGGCCTGCCGCGCCGCCGCGAGCACCATCTGCGCGAAGCGGTCCATCTTGCGCGCCGACTTGCGGTCGATCCACTGCTCGGGGTCGAAGCCCTTGAGCTCGCAGGCGATCTTCGTCGGGTAGTCGGCCGGGTCGAAGAGCGTGATCGGACCGGCGCCAGACTTCCCGGCGATCAGGTTCCCCCAGCTCTCCTCGGCGTTGTTGCCGAGCGGCGTCACCGCACCCATGCCGGTGACGACGACGCGACGCCGTCCGTTCTGATCACTCATGAGGGCCCCTGTGCTTGCACTACATCCCGAGGCCGCCATCGACGAGCAGGACTGCACCCGTGATGAAGGAGGCCTCGTCCGAGCAGAGGAAGCGTACCGCTCCGGCGACGTCGTCCGCCTGGCCGAAGCGGCCGAGCGGAGTGTTCTGCAGCATGGAGGCCTGGAGCTCGTCCGGGATCACCTCGGTGAGCCGCGTCGCGACGTAGCCCGGCGCGACGACGTTCGCGCGGACGCCGCGCGAACCGAGCTCGCGGGCCAGCGACTTGGTGAAGCCGATGATCCCCGCCTTCGACGCGGCGTAGTTCGCCTGGCCGAGGTTGCCGCGCAGGCCGACGATGCTCGCGACGTTGACGATCGAGCCGCTGCGCCGCTTCATCATCCCGCGCGCCACGGCCCGGCAGGTGTAGAAGACGGACGAGAGATTCGTCTCGATCACGTCGTGCCAGTCCTCGTCGCTCATGCGCACCAGCAGCGTGTCGCGGGTCAGGCCGGCGTTGTTGACGAGGATGTCGATGTCGCCCGCCTCCTCGACGATTCGCTTCGCCTGCTCGGCGTCTGCCACATCCGCCTGGAGGGCGCGGCCGCCGATCTCCTTCGCGACCGCCTCGGCCTCGTCCTTGCCCGAGCGGTAGCCGAGGACGACGCTCGCACCGCCGCGCGCCAGCTCGC
>JAWVDX010000438.1:0-4027 GCA_033857015.1 Gaiellaceae bacterium | reverse complement strand
CTGACGAACGCCGGCGGGGTGACCGTCTCCTACTTCGAGTGGGTGCAGGATCTGGGGCGGCTCTTCTGGGACCGCGACGAGATCCGCGCGCGCCTCGCCGAGAAGATGGAGGACGCCTTCGACCGGGTGTGGGAGCTCGCGCACGAGGAGGGGATCTCGCTCCGCCTCGCCGCGCTCGTCGTGGGGATCCGCGAGGTCGCCGCAGCGCTCGAGGCGCGGGGGTTCTTCCCGTGACCGGTCGCCGCCTTCGGCTTGCTCCCTCGGGGGAAACCATGTTTCCCCCGAGCGCCCCCTTCTTCTCCTGGGTTGGCCTCGACGAGCGCGCCGCGCAGGTCGTCGAGGATTCGGCGAGGGGAAACCTCCCGGTTTCCCCCGGGCCCCTTCCACGCGCTCATCGACCAAGGGACGGTCGATGAGCGCCCTAGTGCGAGACGCGATGGTCACCGAGCCGGTGTCGCTGCCGGCGGGGGCTAGCGCGATGGAGGCGGGAGAGATCCTCACACCGCCGGACGTGCGCGCCGTCTTCGTCTGCGACGGCGATCAGCTGGTAGGGGTCGTGACGCGCAAGACGCTCGTGCGCGAGGTGGTGGCGAAAGGGCTCGACCCGCGCACCACCACGGTGGGCTCGTTCGCGGAGCCGCCGCTGTTCACGCTGGAGTCGGTGCTCCCGCTGGACGAGGCGTTCCACCGGCTGGAGGAGCACGACCTCGAGCGCGTGCCGGTGGTGGAGGAGGGGCGCCTCGTCGGCGTGCTCTCCCGCGCGGTGCTGCAGCGGCGTCTGGCCGAGGACGAGCCGGTGCCAGAGCCGGTCGACGTCTAGCAGCAGGTAAAGGCGCCGGGCGGGGCGTCGCCCTCCGGGCGGGGCTCGAGGCGGGCGGCTTCGAGCGCGGCACCGTCCAGGATGTCGTGCTCGCTCACCCCGAGCGTGTCGAGGCCGAAGAGCCGGAGCGCTTCGAGGACGATCGCGATGCCGCCGAGGATGACCGGGGCGCGTTCGGGCTCGAGGCCCGTCACCGTGCGGCGTTCGGCGAGCGGGAGCGCGGCGAGCCGCTGGAGCTGGGCCTCGATTGCCGCGCGGCCGATCCGGTGACCGTGGACGCGCCCGGGGTCGTACTCCGCCAGCTCGAGGTCGAGCGCCGCGAGCGTCGTGACGGTGCCGGCGACGCCGATCGCCTGCTCCGGCAGGCTCCGCAGCTCCGGCGGCACGCTCGCGAAGGCCTCGCGCACGGCTGCGGCGCAGCGCTCCAGCTCGTCCGCGGTCGGCGGGTCGCCGGCCAGGAAGCGCTCCGTCATCCGCACGGAGCCGACGTCGAAGCTCTGGTGGAAGCGCACGCCGCTCGCGTCGCCGACGACGAGCTCGGTCGAGCCGCCGCCCACGTCCACGACGAGGAGCGGCGATTCCGGCGGCTCGCCGCCCGTGACGCCGCGGAACGTGAGCAGCGCCTCCTCGTCACCGGAGAGCAGCCGCGTCGTGAAGCCGTAGCTCCACTCGATCTCGCCGAGGAACGCCTCGCCGTTCTCTGCGTCGCGCACCGCGCTCGTCGCGATCAGGAGCGCGCGCTCCGCCCCGAGCTGCTCCGCCTCGCGCCGGTAGTCGACGAGGCAGTTGCGCACGCGGGCGATCGGCGCGGGGAGGAGGCGGCGCCGCTCGTCGACGCCCTCCCCGAGCCGGGTGATTGTCGTGCGTCGACTCAGTTCCGTGACAGTCTCCCCGTCGACGTCGGCGACGAGCAGGCGCGTGGAGTTCGTCCCGAGGTCGACGACCGCGACGCGCGTCACCGGCGGGGGACGACGCCGAACGCGCCGGTCACGCTCGCGCGCACCTCCGCGAGTGCCGTCGTCAGCAGCGTGAGCCGCGCGCGCGAGCGGGAGAGCCGCTCCAGCGCGTTGCCGAGCCGCTCGCCTGCAGCGGCCGCGTCGTCGAGGTGCTTGGGCGCGTCGTCGAGCTTGCCGAGCGCGGCGCCGAGCGCGGACGTCAGCGCGGCGAGCGAGTCGCGCATCGTCCGGTAGGCCGCGAGCCCGCGGCGGATGACGAACCAGGGGCCGGCGACGAGCACCGCGAGCAGGAAGGCGAGCGCGATCCAGACGAGGGTGTCCACGCGGCGATGCTATCTAGAATCGGGGCGTGCGAAGGGCAGCCGCGCTTCTCCGTCGTGACGGGCTCCAGCAGCTCGGCGTCGTGGTCGGCGCGGCGCTCACCTATGAGCTCGCGCGCCGGCTCACGAGCCCCAACTGGGCGATCGCGGACGAGCACGCGCGCCGGATCTGGGCGCTGGAGCGCACGCTTCACGTCGCTGTCGAGCGGGAGCTCCAGGCGGCGCTGCTTCCCGCGCCCTGGTTGCTCCGTGCGCTGAGCAGCTTCTACCTGCTGGGCCACTTCGTCCTGACCGCCCTCTTTCTCCTCTGGCTCTACCGTCGCTCGCGGCCGGAGTTCGCGCGGCTGCGCGATGCTCTGCTGCTCGCGACCGCGGTCGCGCTCGTCGTGCACTGGGGCTTCCCGACGGCGCCGCCCCGTCTCGCGCACCTCGGCGTCGCGGACACACTCCGCAGCTTGCTTGGCGTCGACATCGGCTCGCCGGGTCACGCGGCGCTCTCGAACCCGGTCGCCGCGGTGCCGAGCCTCCATGCGGGATACGCCGTGGGGATAGCCATCGCGCTCTGGCGCACCGGCAGCGTTTTTGCCCGGACGCTTGCCATCGCCTATCCCGCCGCGGTCCTCGTGACCGTCGTCGCAACGGGGAACCATTTCCTCCTCGACGCTGTCACCGGAGGAGCCGTCGTCGCCGTCGCCTACGCGCTTCAGCCCGGAAAATCGTGGCTATACTTCCGCCTGCGACGCGGGGTGGAGCAGCCAGGTAGCTCGCCGGGCTCATAACCCGGAGGTCGCAGGTTCAAATCCTGCCCCCGCTATGAACGAATACCCTGACCGCCGCAAGGCGGTCAGCTCGTTTCCGGCGACCCAGCGGGTTCATCGAGCCTCGTCGAAGAGGTGCGTAAGCCGCTTTGCGGTGACTGGTTGGCGGCAATGGTTTTGAGCCGGGAATCGCCGCCGCGAAGTCCCTATAGCTGATAGACGCACAACCGACAGGAGGTTCCTCGTGCCCGAGCACAACGAAGAGAACATTGACGTGACCGTCGTCGTTTCGGGGCAGCCTGAACGGCTGAAGGTCAACCTTCACCAGACCGTCGACCACCTTGTCCACGACGCTCTGCAGCGCAGCAACAACCATGGGCAGGGGTCATCAGAGTGGGAGCTTCGCACGGAGGATGGACGGCTGCTCGAGCAGAGCGTGACGATCGCGGCCGCCGGGATCCAAAGTGGGATGACGCTCTTCCTCAGCCCGAAGGCCGGAGCGGGCGGCTAGGGGCGCGCTGTGATCGTCGTCGACCCCGAGGTTACGCGCCGCAAGTTCGAGCGCGAGCTTGAGCTGTGGCGTGAGCAGGAGACCGCATACCGACGCCGCGGTTGGCTGATGATCGGTTGCAGCGAACTGTCAGTCGACATCGGCTTCCTCGGCCGGCTGCCGGTTGGCGGGCAGCCGATCCCGACGATGAGCGCCTGTGTCCGCATCGACTTCACGAACTACGACCTCGAGCCGCCATCGGTGGAATTCATCGATCCCATGACGGGGGAGTACAACTCGCCGCCGGTCCAGGCCCTCGTGGGCAGCGCGCAGGAGCCGCGCGACCTCGTGGTCCACTCGCATCCGGAGACGAACCGGCCCTTCTTCTGCGTTCCCGGCATCCGCGAGTACCACAACCATCCGCAGCACTCGGGTGATTCGTGGCTGCTGCACCGCCAGGCCGGCGAGGGCCGGCTTGCGACGATCTGCGATCGCATCTGGCGCTCGATGTCCCGCAACCTGATCGGCATCCAAGTCAATGTCCAGACCCTGCCTGGGCAGCTCCAGATCCAGCTCCGTGTCGCGAACGCGCCAGGCGAGGTGGCCGAGGTGATGTGGGAGCAGGCTCGCCAGGCCGAGCAGGCGGCGCGCGCGGCTCAGGCGGGGTTGGTCGTGCCGCAGGG
>JAWVDX010000437.1:0-5128 GCA_033857015.1 Gaiellaceae bacterium | reverse complement strand
GCACGTCCGCCAAGGTCTTCGGCGGCCCGAAGTACACGGTGTCCCCGGTCTACGAGGGGATGCTCAAGGAGGAGATGGACGCCGCGGCCGCGCGCCACCCGGACGTCGCCTACGAGCCGCAGCTCATCGACGCGACGTTCGCGCTGCTGCTGCAGTCCTCGGGCGCCCCGCTCGTCATTCCGGCGTTGAATCGCGACGGGGACATCCTCTCCGACCTGGTGTTGCCGCTCTTCGGGTCGATCGCCGGCTCGGAGTCGCTGCTCGTCGCGTTCGACGACGACTACGTGCCGCGCGCGCTGATGGCGGAGGCCGCGCACGGGACGGCGCCCTCGCTCGAGGGGAAGGACGTTGCGAACCCGATGGCGATGATCCTCGCCGCCGCGGCGCTGCTCGGTCAGGCCGACGAGGAGCGGGCGCAGTTGGCCGGCCGGGCGATCCGGGAGTCCTGCCTCGAGGCGGTCGCGGACGGCGTCAAGACGATGGATCTCGCCGGGCAGGCGGGGACGCGCGAGTACACGGACGACGTGATCCGCCGGGTCAAGCAGAAGCTGGACGTCTGGGCGTCGCTCTAGCGCGCTCGGTGCGGATCCACTCCACGAGCGCGTCGGCGACTTCGTCGACGGGCGCGGCGCCGTCGATGACGTGGGCGTTTTGCTCCACCGCATGGTCGCGTAGCCACGCAGCCCAGTTGAGGTAGTCCTGGAGGGTGCCGCCCGTGCTGGCGAGCCACTCCGGGCCGCGCGCGTGGAGCCGAGTGATCCGCGTGTCGTCGTCGCAGTCCATGAGACAGGCCGAGACCCCGTCGAGGAGTCCCACAGAGGGGGTCCGGAGCAGCTCCCCGACGGGTGTCTGCCCGGCGAGCAGTAGATCCGTCCCCGCCCACTCATAGGCGATGGCGCGCTGCACCCACTCCTCGTTCGCGCCCTGTCGCCAAGTCGCGTCGGCCCCTGCGGGGACACCGATCTCGTCGAAGTCGTGGATCGCGAGTGCACGCACCCGCCCGCCGAGGCGAGCGAGGACGTACGACTTCCCTGCCGCGCTCGAGCCGAAGAGGAGGAACAGCAACCCGCCGCCTAGCTGATGAGCTTGCGCGTCATCGCGCGGATCGCGACGCGCCAGACGACGAACGCGAAGAGCACGAGCGCGAGGACGCGCAGCGGATCCGTCGCGTGGAACCCGAACGCCGCGTGCCGGACGAGCTCGACGCAGTGATGGAGCGGATTCAGCTCCGCGAGGACACGCGCCCAGCGGGGCAGCCCGCTGATCGGGAAGAACGTCCCCGCGACGAGGAAGAGCGGCGTCAGCACCGCGCTCACGACGTAGTTGAAGTTCTCGATCGCCTTCGCGTAGCCGGCGATCATGATCCCGAAGCAGGCCCAGCCGAACCCGGCGAGGAAGGCGATCAGCGGCACGGTCAGCATCCCCCAGGCCGGATCGAGCCCGAAGACCATCGCCACGAGCATCGGCACGCAGCCGTACACGCCCGCGCGCGTCGCGACCCAGAGCGCCTCGGCGGTGACGAGCTCCTCCGTGTCGACGGGCGCAGCCAGGATCGCGTCGTAGGTGCGCTGGAACTGGTACTTCACGAACGTCCCGAACATCGCCGGGAAGGCGGCGGAGAAGAGCACCGCCGTCGCGACTGTCCCCGTGCCGACGAACTGGACGTAGCTGTAGCCGTTGACCTTGCTGACGAGCGCGCCGAAGCCGAACCCGAACGCGAGCAGGTAGATCGTCGGCTCGACGGTCGAGGAGAAGGTCGCCGACTTCCAGTAGGACGAGAAGTTGATCGTCTCGCGCACGAGCACGCCGAGGATCGCGGGGCGCTCGAGCCGGCCGAGCCGGCGTGCGGGAGCGGGGGCTTCCATCAGATCGGCCATCTAGTCGATCTCCTCGCCGGTCAGCAGGACGAACACGTCCTCGAGGGTGGTTGCGCGGCGGATGCCTTCCGGCGCGTTCCCGTCGATCCGCTCGACGCCGAGGACGGCGATGCTCGTTCCCGTGCGCCGCGTGCGCAGACCGTCGCGCAGAGCCGCCGCCTCGACCTCGGCGAGGCGATCGGGCAGACCGTAGACCTCGACCGCTTCCTGCCCGGCATGGTCGGCGATGAGCTGCGCCGGCGGGCCGCCGGCGACCGCCTTGCCATGCGACATGACGAGCACGGTGTCCGCGAGGCGCTGGGCCTCCTCGATGTAGTGCGTCGACATGAGGATCGTGGTGCCCTGGACGCGGAGCGCGTCGATCAGCGCCCACAGCTCCTGACGCACCTGCGGGTCGAGGCCGACGGTCGGCTCGTCCATCAGCAGGAGGCGCGGCTGGTGGACGAGCGCCCGTGCGATCAGGAGGCGCCGGCGCATCCCGCCGGAGAGCTTGTCCACGCGGCTGTCGCGGCGCTCGACGAGGTTCGCGATCTCGAGCGCGCGCTCGATGGCCGGGCGGCGCTCGTCGCGTCCGATCCGGTAGAGGTGCGAGAAGACGATGAGGTTCTGCTCGACCGTGAGCGTGGTGTCGAGGTTGTCGAGTTGCGGCACGACCCCGCACTGGGCGCGCGCCATCTTCGATTCGCCGGGGAGGCGGAAGCCGAGGACGTCGATCTCGCCCTCGTCCGCGATCGACTGCGCGGTGAGCAGGCGCATCGTCGTGGACTTGCCCGCGCCGTTCGGGCCGAGGAGGCCGACGCAGGTGCCGGTCGGGACGTCGAGGTCGAGCCCGTCCACGGCGGTGATCGAGCCGTAGCGCTTGACGACGCCACGAAGGCTGATGGCGAGGTCGGGCACCGGGAGGATGCTACCGGCGGGTCTGTTCCAGGAGATCCGCACCGGAAACTGACCCATTAAATGCCGCGTCCCCGCGAACCCGAGGGCCCGCAGGGACTTGGCTCCAGAAATCTATTCCGTTACGAAGGGGTTGTCAAGCGAATCACTCGAACGGTTTTTTCGACCGCCTTGCGGCCGCGCTTCAGGCCTCGATCGCGAGTGCGGCTGTGCCCGTGTCGAGCACGAGGGCGCCGCTCTCGCAGGCCTCGACGAAGCGCTTCGCGAGCTCGGGATCGAAGTGGCTCCCGGCGCAGCGGACGATCTCGGCGAGGGCGTGCGCGTTCATGACCGACTCGCGATACGAGCGCTCCGAGGTCATCGCGTCGAAGGCGTCGACGACCGCGATGAGCCGTGCCTCGACGGGGGTCTCCGTGCCGATCCGGCCCGCCGGGTAGCCGTAGCCGTCCCAGCGCTCGTGGTGGTAGAGCACGCACGGGAGCGCATGCGCGGCCTGCGGGAGCGCCTCGATCATCCCGGCGCCGATCAGCGGGTGCTCGCGCAGCTGGTCGCGCTCCTCGTCGGTGAGCGGGCCGAGCTTCGTCAGCAGCGTGTCCGAGAGGGCCAGCTTGCCGATGTCGTGGAGCCGGGCGCCGAGGCGGACGCGCATCACGCGGAGGTCGTCCCAGCGCAGGATCCGGGCGAACCCCTCCGCGAGCGCGGTCACCCGGAGGGAGTGACCTCCGTCGCGCGCGTCGAGCGCCTGGTGGAGCGGGAGCAGCATGCCGGGCGATGTTCCGCCCCGGCGCCGGGGTTCCTCCCTCGATCGGGGGACTACGCCACTTGACGCCTACGCCGCCAGACGAGGAAGCCGACGATGAGGAGGACTACGAGCGTGCCGGCGCCGATCCCGCCCCAGCGCGCGACGAGCTCGACCGCCGCCTTGCCCGCGTAGTAGGCGCCGAGCCCGAAGGCGAGCGCCCAGCAGATCCCGCCGGCCGCGTTCCAGAAGAGGAAGCGCCCCCAATCCATCTTCGTGATCCCGGCGATCCAGGCGCCGAAGACCCGCAGGAGGGCGATGAACCGCGCGAAGAAGACGGTCTTCCCGCCGTGTTTCGCAAAGAAGCGCTCGCCCGCTGGGAGCGCCTTCTCCGCGTGGCGGGCGATCGGGCCCCAGCGCATGAGCAGCTTGCGCCCACCGAGGCGGCCGAGCCAGTAGCCGATGTTGTCGCCGATGATCGCTCCCGTCGCGGCGATGGCGATGACCGCGACGATGTTGAAGTGGCCCGTGGAGGCGAGGACGGCGGCCGAGACGAGCACCGTCTCGCCGGGGAGGGGGACGCCTGACGACTCCATCATCACGACGAGGAACAGGACGATGAGGCCGTACGTGTCGAGGAAGTGCACCACCCTGGCAACGCTATCGGGATCAGTGCTCGGCGCGCCGAGTAGACTCCCGGCCCGATGAGGATCGGTGTCCCCAAGGAGACGGCGGC
The DNA here is from genome assembly GCA_033857015.1 of Gaiellaceae bacterium. GTDB lineage: Bacteria > Actinomycetota > Thermoleophilia > Gaiellales > Gaiellaceae > JAWVDX01. The sequence continues at coordinate 882 of JAWVDX010000437.1, read as the reverse complement.
GGGCGAGCGGCGGGTCGCGCTCGTGCCGGAGGTCGTTGCGAAGCTGAGCGCGGGCGGGCACGAGCTGCTCGTCGAGCGCGGAGCCGGCCTGGACGCGTCCTTCCTGGACGAGGCGTACGCCGAGGCGGGCGCAACGCTGGTCGGTCGGGACGAGGCGCTCGGCGCCGACGTCGTGGCGAAGGTGGCGCCGCCTAGCGCCGAGGAGGTTGCGGCGCTCCGCGCGGACGCGGTGCTCATCGGCTTCCTCGCGCCGCTGACAGATGCGGAAGGTGTCGCGCGGCTCAAGGCGCGCGGCGTGACGGGCTTCGCGATGGAGGCGATCCCGCGGATCACCCGCGCCCAGGCGATGGACGCGCTGTCCTCGCAGGCGACCGTGTCCGGCTACAAGTCGGTGCTACTCGCGTCGGAGCGGCTGCCGCGCTTCTTCCCGATGCTGATGACCGCCGCAGGGACGATCCCGCCGGCGAAGGTGCTGGTGCTCGGCGCCGGTGTCGCGGGCCTGCAGGCGATCGCGACGGCGCGCCGCCTCGGCGCGGTGGTCGAGGCCATCGACACGCGCCCCGTCGTGAAGGAGCAGGTCCAGAGCCTCGGCGCGAAATTCTTGGAGATCGATCTCGGCGAGCAGGGCGAAGGCACCGGCGGCTACGCCAAAGAGCTCTCCGAGGAAGCGCAACGGAAGGAGCAGGAGCTCGTCGCCAAGCACGTGAAGGACGCGTACGTCGTGATCACCACGGCCCTCGTGCCCGGCCGGCGCGCGCCGATCCTCGTCACGGCGGACATGGTCAAGGCGATGAAGGCCGGCTCGGTCATCGTGGACCTGGCCGCGGAGATGGGGGGCAACTGCGAGCTGACGTCGCCGGGCGAGACCGTCGTGCGCGAAGG
>JAWVDX010000436.1:0-7519 GCA_033857015.1 Gaiellaceae bacterium | reverse complement strand
CTCTTTCGCTCGTAACGGTCGAGCGCCTGCCCGAACGCCTCCTCGGCAGCCTCCGCCCTGCCAGCTGCGAGCAAGACCTCGGCCAGACCCCAGTGTGCGTCGCCCTGCCCGGTGAGCATGTCGGTTTCCTCGCCCCGCGCGACCGCCGCCCGCGCCAGCCCTTCGGCAGCGGCATCGTCGCCGCGGTGCGCAAGTACCTGCGCCTGTACTGCCAGTGCGGCCCAGTCGTCCGGGTCCATCTCGAGCGCGAACGCGGCGTAGGGAGCCGCGTCCTCGAAACGGCCAAGCCGGCAAAGGTATGTCCCGAGCCGCACGCCGAAGCTGGCCTGAAACGCGACCAAGCCGCGCTCGGCGACGATCGCGACGACCTCCTGCCCGTACTGCACCGCCAGGTCGTAGTCGCCTTGGAGCGCCGCAATGTCGAACAGCCCGTCGAGGTATCTCCCGTCCCCGAACTCTCGCATGCGTTCAGTCGCCGGCGCGGCGACCGCCCACGCGTCGTCGAACCGACCGAGCGCGGCCAGCAGGTACGCACGCTTATGGTCGTACGCCCCGTCGGCGAGCTCGTTCGCCAGTTCGTCGAGCGTCCGAAGCGCTTCGTCGGCGGGTCGCGGCCCCCACATGAGTGCGCCAGCAAGGCCGAATGCTTCCCCCTTCGGCCATCCTGCGGCGCGGGCGTGTTCGACGCAGCGCAGCGACGCCTCGCCCCAAGCCTCCGCTTCCTGGCGGTAATTCGCGACGCCGTACCCGAGCGCCCTCCAGATCCAGACAAGGGCCGCGTCGTCGTTGGCCGCCTCTGCGAGTGGCAGCGCCTTCAGCGCGAGAGCCTCGACAGCGTCGACATCGGGCCGCGCCTCGGACAAGATCCGGAAGTAGCCCTCGGCCATCCGGGCCAGCAGGTCGCCGAGAACGTCGCCCGCCGACTGCGCCCGCTGCGCAGCCGCGGCGCTGATCTGCACCGCGGCCGCAGCGTCCACCCAGTGGACGGTCTCGGCGTAATCGAGCTCGAGTTTCGCATCGACTGTGAAGGGCCGCGTAAGCTGGACGGCGCGGGCGAAGAGCCCTCGGGCCATACGGTCGTTTCCCGGCCGCAGACGGCGTCGTGCAGCAGTCGCCAAGCGCGCCGCTGCGCGAAGGCTCAGCCGCTCGTCGGGCTGACCGAGCTCTGCTCTGAAGCTCGCCGCCTGCTCGAGGTGGTAACCAACGATCTCGTCCAGTTCCACGACGTCGGCGGGGCGCTGGTCGAGCCAGTCCGCGAACCGCTCGTGGAGCTCCACCCGCGTCGCCTTCGGAAGCGCCTCGTACGCGGCGTCGCGAATGAGCAGATGGCTGAAGCGGAAGCCGTCGTCGCCGGCGATCTGCGTCCGGTCCGGACGGATGAGCTGCCGCCGCACGAGCGCCGCGAGCTTCGGCGTGACCTGCACGTCGGCCGGGAGCATCGCCTGAACCGCGCCTCGGTGGAAGATCTCGCCTTCGACGGCACCGCGCTCCAGCACCGTGCGCTCAGCCGCGTCGAGCTGGTCGAGACGCGCTCCCAGAAGGGCACGGAGCGTCGGGGGGACGACGACCTCGCCGTCCTTCTCTGCCATCGCCAGCATCTCGGTCAGGAAGAGCGGGTTGCCGCCCGCTGCAGACGCCACGCGCGCACGCGTGTCCTCGGGCAGGGCGGCGAGGATCTCGTCTACGGCATCCGGGAGCAGTGGCTCGAGCCGGACGCCGACCGGCCATTCCGGACGCCGCGCGAGCAGCTCCGGCCGTGCCATGCAGACGAGCAGGATCGGTGCGCCCGTCGAGAGCAGCGCGACTGCTTCGACGAGATCGAGGACCGTCTCCTCGCCCCACTGCAGGTCGTCGAAGACGACGATGAGTGGGGCCTCCTGCTCGAGCAGCTTTCGGAACGCCCAGCCCACCTCGTCGGGACCGGCCACACGGTTGACTTCTCCGACCAGGGATCCGATTGCCTCTGCTGCGGCCTCGTCCACCGGCCGCGCACCGAGCTGATTGACGACGCCCAAGACCGGCCAATACGTGATCCCGTCTCCGTACGGCAGGCAGCGGCCGCGCACGACGCGAGCGTCGAGCTCCGCGAGCGTCTCCGCGACGAGGCGCGACTTCCCGACGCCCGCGTCGCCGATCACAGTCACGAGCTCGCAGCGCTCAGCGGCGACGGCGCGCTCCCACGCTCCGCGGATCGACGCCACCTCGCGCTCGCGCCCGACGAACGGCGCATCGTGCGCGCGCTCGGGCGCCTCGCGTACCGCCTCGAGCCGGTACGCCGCAACTGGCTCCGCCTTCCCCTTCAGCTCCAGTGGCTCGACCGGCACGGCGTCGACCGCGAAGCGAACGAGATCGTGCGTCGCTTTGCCGAGGAGGATCTCGTTCGGCTCGGCCGCCTGCTGGAGGCGCGCTGCAACGTTCACCGCATCGCCCGTCGCAAGGCGCTCCGCCGTGCCAACGACGACCTCGCCGGTGTTCACGCCGATGCGGCCGCGCACACCCAGGCTCGGGAACGCGTCGCGCATCTCGGCGGCCGCGCGCACAGCCCGCAACGCGTCGTCCTCGTGCACCGCCGGCACGCCGAAGACGGCCATCACAGCGTCGCCGATGAACTTCTCGACCGAACCTCCGTACGACGCGACCACGGCCTTCATCCGCTCGAAGTAGCGGGCGAGCAGCGCCTGAAGCGCCTCGGGGTCCGCGACGTCGCCGAGCGCCGTCGAGCCGACGACGTCGCAGAAGACCACCGTGACGGTCTTGCGGTGCACGCGACCATCATGGCGCGGCTGCTCCCGACGTGTGCGCGCGGGCGCCCATGAGGCGATCACCGGCATGGTCGGATCTCAGGGGTAAAGGCCGGGTTCGAGTCCCGTCGCTCCCGCTGAAGGCCCCGCAAACGCGGGGCTTCGCATTTCAAGCGTTCACGCCACCGATGGTTCGTGGCCCACTCGCGGCCCAGACGATGGGCTCGAGTGCTTGGCAGTTGCCTCAAGGAGCGAGAGCGCGCCCGGCTCACCCTCGGGGATGAGGCGTGTTCCGCCTCGGGGGCGATGCGCTGCTGGGGGCACCACGGGATACTGACCGTGTGACGAAAGGTCAGCAGCAGGTTGTCGACGTCGCCGTAGCTGGGGCCGTCGGCGTCGGATGCACGCTCGAGGTCTGGGCGCCGAAGGTGTTCGGCTCGACGCACATGGCTGGGCCGCGCGCCGCCGTGTTCGTCTCCTACGTGGTCGCGGTCGCCGCGCTTGCGTTCCGCAGGCGCTTCCCGCTCGGAGCCGCGCTCGTCGTATCCTGCGCGCTCTCCGTGGAGTGGCTCGCCTTCGGGTCGCCTGAGGGCTTCGGGGTCTTCGCGACGCTCGTGATCGCGGGCTATTCGGTCGCCGCGCACGAGAGCCGGGGCCGTGCGTTGGCCGGGCTCGCCGCGCTCGGGGCGGCCGGCGTCATCTGGAGCTGGCGCGATCCCATGGACACGAATCTCCGCGAGCACATCGGTTCGACCGTCTGGCTCTCACCCGTCGTCATCGGGTGGCTCTTCGGTGCGTACCTGCGCACGCGCCGGTTGTACGTGGCGGAGCTGACCGAGCGCGCAGACCGCGCCGAGCGCGAGCGCGAGCAGCGAGCCGACGCTGCGGTCGCGTTCGAGCGCGCGCGCATCGCACGCGAACTGCACGACATCGTGGCGCACAGCGTGAGCGTGATGGTCGTCCAGGCTGAGGCCGCCGACGAGATGCTCGAGCGGAACCGGCCGGACCGCGCCCGCGGGCCCGTCACGAAGATCCAGGAGACGGGTCGGGCCGCACTGACCGACATGCGCCGGATGCTCGGGATCCTGCGCGAGGCCGACGCACGCCCGGCGCTCATGCCTCAGCCCGGGATCGCGAACCTCGAGCTCCTGCTTGCCAGGATGCGCGAGTCCGGGCTGCCGGTAGAGCTCGAGGTCGCGGGGGAGCCCGAGCCGCTGCCGCCGGGCGTCGACCTCTCCGCCTACCGGATCGTCCAGGAGGCGCTCACGAACACGCTCAAGTACGCGGGCCCTGCCCGGGCGGGTGTGTCCGTTCGCTACGCGGGCGGAGCGCTCGAGCTCGAGATCACGGACGACGGCGCCGGCGCCGAGCACGGCTCGGAGCCGGGCCACGGCCTGGTCGGGATGCGCGAGCGCGTCGCATTGTTCGGAGGCGAGCTTGCCGCCGGCCCTGCGCCGGAGGGCGGCTACATCGTCCGCGCCCGGCTGCCGTACACGGGGGACGCGTGATCCGGGTCCTGATCGTCGACGACCAGACGCTCGTACGCGAGGGCTTCCGCATGATCCTCGACGCGCAAGAGGACATCGAGGTCGTCGGCGAGGCGGCGGACGGGCTCGAAGCAAGCGCGCAGGCGCGCGCGCTACGCCCGGACGTCGTGCTCATGGACGTCCGCATGCCGGGGCGGGACGGGCTCGAGGCTACCCGCGAGATCCTCAGCGAGATGCCGGAGACGCACGTCCTCATCCTGACCACGTTCGACCTGAACGAGTACGTCTACGAGGCGATGAAAGCCGGGGCGAGCGGCTTTCTGCTCAAAGACGTGCCCCGCTCGCAGCTCATCGAGGGCGTCCGCACCGTCGCCGACGGCGACGCGCTGCTCGCACCTGCGATCACGCGCCGGCTGATCGAGCAGTTCGTGCGTCGCCCGCCGGCGTCGGTTCGCGCCCTGCCGGCGAAGCTCGACGAATTGACACCCCGCGAGGCCGAGGTGCTCAAGCTGGTCGCCCAGGGGCATTCGAACGCGGAGATCGCAGCCGAGCTCTACGTCAGCGACGCGACCGTCAAGACGCACGTCGCCCATGCCTTGACGAAGCTCGACCTGCGTGACCGCGTCCACGCTGTCGTCTTCGCCTACGAGTCCGGCCTGATCGAGCCCGGGAGCGACTAGCACTCATCCCGCGCGGGGAGATGCGCTCACCCCCTGGCTGAGCGAGCGCCGCCAAAGATCCACTCCTGGAGGCCGCGAATCGCCCACGCGACCGACGAAACTCGGCCACGACCGGCCTAGCCTCCCACCTGCCAACGCAGATTCCGAAGGAGGCGACATGGAAGGTAGGAACGTCACAGCAGGTGCGCAACTCGCGGGTGCCGGTGCGCTCGCGTTCAGTGTCCTGACCTTTGCCGGCCTGACCGTGGCGAACGCCCCGGGCGGCGACTACGACGCGGCGAGCGTCGCGAAGTACGTCGCCCACGGGCACGCAGTCGCAGTGATCGTCGTCACGCACCTGGCGCTCCTCGGCGTGCTCGGCCTGATCTACGCGCTCGCCTATCTCCGCGACGCGGTCGGCGCCATCCCCGGGTCCCGTCGCGCGGGCAGCGTGATCTGGGGAGCCGGTCTCGCCGCCGCTGCCTCGTTTGCGATCGGCTGGGGCGTCGTCGGCGGTCAGGTGATCGCGCACCTCGAGGGCGGGAAGGCCATCGTGATCCCGGCCCCCATGACCTACCTGATCTCACAGGTCGGCGTGGTGTTCATCTTCGGCTCCGGCGCGATCCTGCTCGGCTTCGCGCTGGTCGTGCTCATGCTCAGCTCGCGCGGGCTCTTCCCTGGGTGGCTGAGGTGGCTGACCCTGCTCGCCGGTGTGTGCGGCATCGCCGGGCTCGCGTTCTTCACCTTCTTCCTCCTCATGCTCCTGCTCGCGGTCGTCGGCGTCTGGCTTCTCGCGAACGGCACGCGCTCGACGGCGCCCGTGGCCTCAGGCGCCTGACACACCCGAGTATCGCCATGGGCCGCGGAAAGTCCTGTCGCTCGCGACGACGAGACTTTCCGCGGCGACGAAACGCCTTCCGGCGCGGATCCTGAACCTCGTCTTCGCCGTCCCCCGTACGGTGCCGGTTCGGCGTCGGCGGCGCCCTCGACTAGGTCTGCCACGCCGGACGTCGCGGGTTCGAGTCCCGTCGCTCCCGCCTATCAACGTGTGTGCCGAGCAGCCTGCGCTTGGAGAGCGATCGAGGCGCACCGCTCAGCGCGAGCGCTGGATGGACGTGGGGGGCGGCTGGGCCGCCCCCCCACGCTCGTGCTTCGGCTATGCCGGCTCCGTCCCCCAGACGAGCGCCCCGTTGACGTAGACCGTCATCTTGGCGTTGTCCGCGTACGACGTGCCCGTTCCATACGAGTAGTCGTTGCTCTCCGTGAAGCTCGACCAGTCGGTCTTGTTGAACCGGTTCTGGATGTCACCGGTGTTCGCACCGGGAGCAAGCGTCCCAGCGCCTGAGGTGAACCCGACCTCAAAGTAGGAGTCGGCGTTCGCCTTGCCCGTGACCGCGACGATCTTCTGCGTGATGTTCCCGCACCCCTTGAGGGCGTAGTCGCACCACGTGGCGAAGGTCGAAGCTCCGGCCTCCTTGGAGAACCAGTACCGCACCGTGACCGTGCTCAGCGTCACCGTCGACGTACCGGTGTTGACGAGCTGGAGGCCAGGCTTGATCTGGTTGTCCGTGGGAGATGCGTCGTTGTTCTTGTGCTGAGCCTTCACGCCACCGCCGCCCGTAGGGGCGTTGGTCGTGACGGAGAGGGCATTCGACGCAGCGGACACGTTGCCGGCTGCATCTGTCGCCTTGACCGTGAAGGTGTACGCGGTCGAGGCGGTCAGGCCCGTCACCGTCGCCGTGGTCCCCGTGACCGTGGAGACGAGCGTCGAGCCCCTGAACACCTGGTACCCCGTGACGCCGACGTTGTCCGTCGAGCCGGTCCACGACAGCGACACGCTCGTGTCGGTCTTCGACGGCGACGTCAGGTTCGTCGGAGCCGAAGGTGCCGTCGTGTCGCCGCTCGCGGCGTTCGTCGTCACGTTCAGTGCGTTCGATGCAGCGGAGACGTTGCCCGCCGCGTCCCTGGCCTTCACCGTGAAGGTGTAGGTCGTGGAGGCGTTCAGGCCCGTCACCGTTGCGGTCGTGCCGGTCACGGTGCTCACGAGGATCGATCCGTTGAACACCTGGTAGCCGGTGACGCCCACGTTGTCGGTGGATCCCGTCCAGGAGAGGTTGACGCTGCTCGAGGTCTTCGACGGCGACGTCAGGTTCGACGGAGCCGACGGAGCCTGCGTGTCGGTGCCACCACCGGTCGGGAAGTTGTCCGCCGGACTGAGCATCCGACCACGGACGAACGCGCCCGACTGGCTGAGGTTGGCCGTGCCCGACTCGCCACAGTGACCGACGTTGAACGCGGCACTGGTCTCGTTGGCATCCGAGTACGTCCAGTTCGCCCAGCTGATCTTCTTCGAGTCCAGCAGGTTGAGCCAGGTGGTGCTCTGGTTCAGATCAGGCGTACCACCACCCGTGGCGGACACCGTGCCCCACTCCGTGACGAAGAGCGGCAGAACCGCGGAGGCAGACGTGACCGCCTGCTGGTAGTTCGCGCCGTGCGACGCCGCGTAGAAGTGGAACGTGTACATCAGGTTGCCCTGGTTCGCCAGCGGGTTGTTGACGATGTCCTGGTAGGTACCGCCACCCGAGACTCCGAGCGACGACCAGCCCATCGTGCCGACGATGATCGGGGCGTC
>JAWVDX010000435.1:0-4814 GCA_033857015.1 Gaiellaceae bacterium | reverse complement strand
CGACGCGCGGGTGCGCGAACCGGTGCTGGTGCACCTTCTGGATGAAGTGGCGCAGCATCTGCTCGGTGACGTCGAAGTCGGCGATGACGCCGTCCTTGAGCGGGCGGATCGCGGAGATCGTCCCCGGTGTCCGGCCGAGCATGCGCTTCGCCTCCACGCCGACTGCGTGCACCTCGCCGGTGCGCTGGTCGATCGCGACGACGGAGGGCTCGGACAGCACGATGCCGCGCCCGCGCACGTACACGAGGGTGTTGGCCGTTCCGAGGTCGACGGCCATGTCACGGCCGCCGAACCCGCCTACTCCGTTGAAAAGGCCCATCGGGTGGCCGAGTCTACCCTGCTGGACCGAGCGACCCGCGGGTCACGGTCAGACCCCCCGGTGACGTCGCAACACGATCTATCTGCGCCAACGACTGTCCTTTGCAGCGAGCCAGTGCAGCGAGCCACTTGTAAGGCGAGCGCCGTCGGAGCAACGACTCCGAGCGCGAACCGTCCCCCCAGTCCATGTCCTGGGGTCTGACCCCGTGACCGACGGGGAGGGTCGCCGGAGCCCTTGCGGACGGTCAGCCGAAGCCGTAGAGGCCCGGGAAGCGCTTCACCAGGAGGCGGACGAGGAGCGCTGCCGGCAGGCCGACCACGTTGAGGTAGTCGCCTTCGATGCGCTCCACGAAGCCGGCGCCGAGCCCCTGGATCGCGTAGCTCCCGGCGCGCCCGCGCCACTCCTCCGTCGCGACGTACGCCGCCAGGTCGCGCGCGTCGACGGGACGGAAGCTCACGCGCGTCACCTCGTGGTGGAGTTCCTCCCACCCCGGCGTGACGAGACACAGGCCCGAGACGACCTCGTGCGTGCGTCCGGCCAGCGCATCGAGCATCGCCGCAGCCTCCGCGGCCGACGCCGGCTTGGCATAGATCCGCCCGTCGAGCACCACCGTCGTGTCGACGCCGAGCACCGGCCGCTCCTCCAACTCGCCCGCGAGCGAGCGCGCCTTCCCCTGCGCATGCGCCCGCACGAGCTCGACCGGCGCGACACCGGCCTCGTCGTCCTCGACGTAGCGCGGCGCCTCGACCTCGAACGGTACCCCGAGCTGCTGGAGGATCGCCCGGCGCTGCGGCGACGTCGACGCGAGCAGCAGCGGCGGCACCGGCGGCACGCTCACCGCTTGCGCACCTTCCAGATCTCCTCCGTCGGCCAGCGCCGCGAGAACGCCGTCTCCGCCCCCTCGCGATACGTCGACACCGCCCCCTCCGGGGGCTGCACCTCGACGAGCGCCTCCACCTCGAACCCGTGCTCGCGGAACAAGCGGATCCACTCGCCGTGCGGCAGCTGGTACTCCACGACGCCGTCCGGCCACTCGTGGCGATGCATCCCGAAGTAGGGATGGCGCAGCTCCTCCACCCACGTCTCCGTCGCGTCGTCCAGGCAGACGCGGGCAAACGGCGCCGCACTCGAGAACGCGAACAGCCCGCCCGGGCGCAGCAGCCGCGCCACCTCCGGAACGACCCCGTACGGGTCGGCGAAGTGCGTCGCCCCGTAGTCGCAGAAGACGACGTCGAACGAGCCATCCGGATACGGAACCGCCAGCGCGCTCGCCTGCAGCAGCGGGAAGTCGAGCCCCTCCTCCTCCAGCGCGGCCCGGGCCTGCGCCAATCGCTCGCCCGAGAGGTCGAGCGCTACCGGACGCGCACCGAGCCGGGCGAGCGCCCGCGACCACTCGGCGGCGCCGCACCCGAGCTCGAGCATGTCCTTTCCCGCCACCTCGCCGAGGATCTGCAGCTCGGCCTCCGGGAGCTGCCAGACGCCCCACGCGAGCCCTGCGGCGATGAAGTCGCCGCTGCGCTCCATGTAGGCCGCCGCCTGGGCGTCCCACCAACGCTGATTTGCCGCTTCGTCGGGAGTGAGCTCAGACGAGCTCATCGTCGCCGAACCAGAGCGCGATCTCCCGCGCCGCCGACTCGGGCGCGTCCGACCCGTGCACGAGGTTGTTCGGCATCGCGAGCGCGAAGTCGCCGCGGATCGTCCCCGGCGCCGCGGTCTGCGGGTTCGTCGCACCCATGGTGGTGCGCACGGAGAGGATCGCGCCCTCGCCCTCGAGCACGAGCGCCAGGGTCGGCGACGAGGTGATGAACGCGACGAGATCGCCGAAGAACGGCTTCCCGCGGTGCTCCGCATAGTGCTCGCCGGCCAGCTCCTCGGTCACGACCACCAGCTTCGCGGCCCGCAGCACGAGCCCGCGCGCCTCGAAGCGCCGCACGATCTCCCCGGCCAATCCGCGGGAGACCCCGTCGGGCTTGACCAGCACAAGTGTCCGCTCGACCGCCATCGGCCGCGGAGCCTAACGCGTTACTGCTGTGACGGCCCGCGCAACCGGGGCCGCGGCGCTTCCCACGAGTCCGCGACGAGCGTCGGCGCAGTCGGGGCGACCGGCGTCTCGCAGTGCGGGCAGATCTGCCAGAGCGCCTCGAGCGGTGCCTTGCAATTCACGCACGCCTGCTTGAGCTTGGTCGTGCAGACGGGACAGACGAGGAAGTCGCGCTCGATCTCCGCGCGGCAGACTGGGCACTGCAGCTCGCGCCTCCCGAGCCGGGCCTCCATCTCCTTGATCTCGAGCTCCCGCTCGCGCACGTCGTCGAGGTACTCCGGCGGGCGCAGCAGCACGTAGACGATCACGCCGGCGACCGGCACGAGGCCGACCAGCACCGCCATGCCGACCATCCAGGGATCCTCGACCCGCCGCCGCGCGTCCTTGTAGACCCAGTAGGCGAGCGCGAGCCAGAAGATGATCAGGAAGAAGAAGATCAGGTTCTGGATCCACAACCACGTCCCGGAGTGGAAGAAGTCCTTCACGCCACCGAAGAAAGCCAGGATGAGGAGCTGGTTCACAGGAGTAGTTTGCCTATCGCATAGCCGACTGCAAACGCCACGCCCAGCACGCTCGCGATGAGCAGGCCGAGCACGACGTAGGGCGCAACGGGAGATCGCATCTTCCTCATCGGCGCCCGGGTTCCTCCGCCTGGGCGAGGTCGGCGAGCAGGTAGAGCGAGCCGGTGACGAGCAGCCGGCCGCCGTGCGCGCGGGCGCGCTCCAGGGCTGCGAGGGGCTCGGGGACGGTCTCCACCTCGGCGAAGTATCGGCGAGCGCGGTCTGCAAGCTGAGCCGCCTCGAGCGCACGCCCGCTCGAGGACTCGGTCGCGACGAGGCGCGTGCCGAGGGTCGCGAGGCCGGCGAGCATCGCGTCGACGTCCTTGTCGGCGCCGATCCCGGCGAGGATCGTCCAGGGCCCCGGCTCGACCTGCTCGAGGAGATACGCGACCCCGTGCGGGTTGTGCGCGCCGACCCGCAGCTCGTCCGGGCCGCGCCACTCGAAGCGCCCGGGGACGATCACGTCCTCCCCGAGGTGGAGCTCGCGGCCGGCGAACGCCGAGGCGGCCGCCTCGGCGAGCGCGCGCTGGTCCTCCCCGGCGAAGACGACCTCGCCGCCGTGCTCGCGGGCAAGGCCGGCCCACTCCGGCTCGCCGAGCACGACCTTGGCGCCCGGGCGGACGACGGCGAGCTTCTCGCGCGCGATCGCCTCCCGGGTCGAGCCGAGCCACTCGGTGTGCTCGAGCTGGACGTTCGTCACGACGACGACGCGCGTGTCGAGCACGTTCGTCGCATCGAGGCGTCCGCCGAGCCCCGCCTCGACGACGGCGACCTCCACCTCGGCTGCGGCGAACGCGGCGAGCGCGGCGGCGATCAGCGCCTCGAACTGCGTCGCCCCGAGCGCCTCGGCCGCAGGCCGCACGCGGGCGATCGCCTCCTCGAGGTCGGCCTCGCGCCCGTCGATCGTGATGCGCTCCGCCCAGCCGCGGATGTGCGGGGAGATCGTCGCGCCCGTGCGGAGCCCCGCCTCAGTGAGCAGCTTCTCGATCCGCTTGGTGGCGGTCGACTTCCCGTTCGTCCCGACGACGTGAATCGCGGGGAAGCGGCGCTGCGGGTCGCCGAGCTCCGCCAGCAGCGCGTGCATGCGCTCGAGGCCGAACTCCTCCGGCCACGGCGTGCGCGCCTCGAGCCAGGCTTCGGCGTTATCCGCCAAGGGCCGCGAGCTCGCGCCGGTAGCGCGCGAGCTTCTCGCGCTCGGCCTCGACCACCTCGGCCGGGGCGTTCCCGACGAAGCGCTCGTTCGCGAGCATGCCCTCGCCGCGCGCGATTTCCTTGCGCAGCCGCGCGATCTCGGCCTCGGCGTCGCCGTTCCCCTTGTAGCGCTCCGGCCGCACGACGGCGTCGAAGATGCGCTTCTCCTCGGGATCGAACTCCACGGGCAGGACGCCGCTGCGCCGGAAGACCGCCGCCGCCTCCTGCACGCGATCGAGCGCAGACGCGTCGCCGCCGTGCTCGTCCGGCTCGGGCCACGGCGAGACGATGAGGCGCGTCTCGTGGAACTGCGCCCAGATCTCCTCGGTCACGTGCGGCATCACCGGGTGGAGCAGCGCAAGGAGCCGCTCGAGCGCGGCGAGCGCCGTCGCGAGCGCGTCCGCATCCTTGTCGTAGAGCCGCGGCTTGATCGCCTCCGCGTACCAGTCGCAGAAGTCGTCGAACGTGAGGTGGTAGAGCGCCGCCGCGACGTGTCCGAAGTCGAACTGCGGGAGCAGCTCCTCGACCTCCGCACGCGTCGCGTCGATGCGCGCCAGCACCCAGCGCTCCTCGAGGTCGCGCGGCCGGGGTGCAGGCGTGACGCCCTCCGCCGCGGTCAGGATCAGGCGGGACACGTTCCAGAGCTTGTTCGCGAGCTTGCGCCCCTCCTCGATCGCGCCCCAGCTGAAGCGGACGTCCTGCG
>JAWVDX010000434.1:0-5587 GCA_033857015.1 Gaiellaceae bacterium | reverse complement strand
TACCAGCGCAAGTGGATGCGCCGCATCCCGGGCCTCGAGCTCCTCGACGGCACGCGCCCACCGACGGAGCTCGCGGCGACGATCGCAGCGCGGCTCGCCGCCGAACCCCGAGAATAGGCCCATGCACCTCGCAAAATGGCACGGGCTCGGCAACGACTACCTCCTCGTCGAGCGTTCACAGCTCCCGTCCCCGCTCACGCCGGAGCATGTCCGCCTGCTCTGCGACTACCACGTCGGGATCGGCTCGGACGGCATCCTCGAGGTGCTGAGCGCCGAGGGTGCCGAGGCCGAGATCACGATCTGGAACCCGGACGGCTCGACCGCGGAGCTCTCCGGCAACGGAACCCGCATCGCGGCGCGCTGGCTCGCCCGGCGCTCCGGCTCCGACGAGGTCGTGATCCGCGTCGGGCCGCGCGAGGTGCGCGCCCGGATGCTCGGCGGCTCCCGCGTCCGCACCGAGATGGGCGCCGTCGTCGTCGGGGAGCCGGAGCCGCTCGACCTCGGCAACGAGACGGTCGAGCTCACGCCGGTCTCGGTCGGGAACCCGCACGCCGTGCTCCGTCGCGAGCCGGATCGCGAAGACCTCCTCCGCCTCGGCCCGCTCATCGAGCGCCTCGAGCGCTTCCCCGAGCGCACGAACGTCCAGCTCATCGCCGTCGACGGCCCGCACGCGATTCGCGTCGGCGTCTGGGAGCGCGGGGCGGGAGAGACGCTGTCCTCCGGGACGAGCTCCGTTGCAGCGGCCGCGGCTGCCGTCGCACGCGGCTGGTGCCAGAGCCCCGTGACCGTGACGCTCGCGGGCGGCGTCCTCGAGGTCGAGCTCGCCGACGGCGAGGCGACGCTCACCGGCGACGCGCAGGAGATCTGCACCATCGAGCTCTCGCCCGAGCTGCTCCTCCCGTAGCGGGACCTCGGCGGGAGCCGCACCCGTAGAGAGAGCGTGGACCTGCATCGTGCGCCCGCTCGTATAGTCGGTCAGGGATGTGGAGACCGTCCGCCGACGCACGGGCGCTGCGCGCTGCGCGGCGAGGCGACGAAGAGGAGCTGGAACGGCTCTTCCGCGCGCACTGGCCGCGCGCCTATCGCGCCGCCTACCTCGTCGTCCACGACGCAGCGGCTGCCGAGGACATCGCGCAGGAGGCGTTCCTGATGGTCGTGCGGACGCTCGACCGCTTCGACCGCAGCCGTCCATTCGGGCCGTGGCTGCACCGGATCGTCGTCAATCGGGCGATCGACCACGCACGGGCACGCAAGGTGCGAGGCGAGGTCATCTCGGACGCGCAGCTCGACATCGCCGCCGCGCCGGACGAGCCGCCCCTCGACGAGCAGCTCCTCGCCGGCCTCGCCGCGCTCGACCCGGAGCAACGGGCGGTGATCGTGCTGCGCCACCTGCTCGAATACACGCCCGGGGAGATCGCCGAGCTCCTCGAGCTGCCGCGCGGCACGGTCAACTCGCGCCTGCGCCGGGGCCTCGACAGCCTGCGTGAGCGCGTGGGGGAGGAGCTGCGATGAGGCTCCTACAACGCATCCAGGCGCCGGACGAGGAAGCCGCCGCCGAGCGCACCTGGAGCGTCGTCCGCGCCGCCTATCGCGAGCGGGAGCCTGTCCTGCGCTCGCGCCGCCGCGCCCGCCCGGCACTCCTGCTGGCAGCCGCTCTCGCCGTCGTCGCGGGTGCTGCGACGTCGCCGGGCCGTGCGGTCATCGGCTCGCTCCGCAAGGCGGTCGGCGTCGAGCACGCCGCCCCGGAGCTCTTCCGCCTGCCGACGGGGGGTCGGCTGCTCGTGAACTCCAGCTCCGGGCCGTGGATCGTCAAGGCAGACGGCTCGAAGCGCCACCTCGGCGACTGGCGCGACGCCGCGTGGTCGCCGCATGGGCTCTACGTCGTCGCGAGCCGCGCCAACGAGCTTGCAGCGCTCGATCCCCAGGGGCACGTCCGCTGGACGCTCTCGCGGCCCGCTGTCCGCTTCCCGAGCTGGGGCGGGAGCACTGCCGACACGCGGATCGCTTACCTCACGACAAGCCGGCTCCACGTCGTCGCCGGTGACGGCACCCAGGACGGCGACGCGGGCGGGATGCCCGCTGCGGCCCGCGTGGCCCCAGCCTGGCGGCCCGGCCCGGGACTGCTCCTCGCGTACGTCACGACACGCGGGCGCGTGAAGTCCTTCGACGCGGCCGGAACGTCGGCCTGGCAGTCCTCCGTGCTGCTCCCGCACCCGCGCAGCCTGGAATGGTCGAGCGACGGTCAGCGCCTGCTCGTCGTAACGCGCGACAAGCTGGCCGTCCTGCGCGGCGGGCGCCCGCTATCCCTCCGGTCGGAGCGTGTCGAGGCGGCCACCTTCAGGCCGGGGACGCACGACGTGACGGTGCTCCGCCGGCATGGCCCGACGAGCGAGGCGCTGGTCGGCGGCCGGGTCGTCTTCCGCGGGACCGGCAGCTTCGAGGATCTCGCCTGGTCGCCGGACGGGCGCTGGCTCGTCCTCACGTGGCCGACCGCGGATCAGTGGGTCTTCGTGCGCGTGACCGGGCCGCGGAAGATCGTGGCGGTCTCGAACGTGACGCGGCAGTTCGGCGGCGGCTCCTTCCCGACACTGGCCGGTTGGTGCTGCTCCGCACCCTGATCGCGGCGGCCGCGCTCGTGGTGGGCGCCCCCGCGGCCCCGGGCGTGACGCCCATCTGGCACGAGCTGGGGCGCTCCGGCGAGGGGCGGCCCATCCGCGCCCTCGAGCTGCGAGGCGCCCGGGCGGAGAAGACCGTCCTCGTCGTCGGCTGCATCCACGGCACCGAGTGCGCCGGCCTCGCGGCGATCCGTGACCTCGAGCGCACGCACGATGCGACCCTCGACCTCTGGATCGTCCCGAACCTGAATCCGGACGGCTACGCGCACGGAACCCGGCAGAACGCGCACGGCGTCGACCTCAACCGCAACTTCCCGGCCGAGTGGCGAGCGGGGCCTCGCGGGCTCGAATACCCGGGGCCCCGGCCCTTCTCGGAGCGCGAGACGCGCATCGCGCGGAACCTCGTCGAGCGCATCCACCCTCAGCTCACGGTCTGGTTCCACCAGCCCCAGGCGATCGTGCGCGCCTGGGGGCCGAGCATTCCCGTCGCACGCGTCTACGCCCGCGCGGCTCACATGCCCTTCCGCGCCATCCACTGGCCGACCGGGACGGGCCCGAACTGGCAGAACCACCGCTTCCCCGGCTGCGCCTCGTTCGTCGTCGAGCTCGCCGCAGGCCCGCTCTCCGCCGCGGGGGCACGCCTGCAGGTCGCGGGACTCCTCGCTAGTTCCCGTGCAGCTCGCTGTTGAGCGCGACGTCGTTGCGTCGCGGGCGGACCTCGATCGCCCCGGTCTGGCTGTTGCGCCAGAAGAGGAGGTCGTCCTGCCCGGAGAGCTCCGCCGCCTTGACGATCCGCCCGTCCGGAAGCGCGACCTTCGAGCCCGCCGTGACGTAGAGCCCGGCCTCGACGGTGCAGCCGTCCCCGAGGGAGATGTTCACGCCGGCGTTCGCGCCGATCAGGCAGTTGCGGCCGATCCGCACCACGTGCTCGTTGCCGCCCGAGAGCGTGCCCATGATCGACGCCCCGCCGCCGATGTCGGTGCCGTCGCCGACCACGACGCCTGCTGTGATGCGGCCCTCGACCATCGAGCGGCCGAGCGTCCCGGCGTTGAAGTTGACGAACCCCTCGTGCATGACGGTCGTGCCCTCGGCGAGGTAAGCGCCGAGGCGCACGCGGTCCGCATCCGCGATCCGCACGCCGCTCGGGATCACGTAGTCGGTCATCCGCGGGAACTTGTCGACCGAGCGCACACGCAGGTCGAGATTCGCCATGCGAGCGGCCTCGAAGCCTTCCGGGGCGAACGGCCCCTCGCTGGTCCAGACGACGTTCGGGAGCAGGGAGAAGATCCCGTCGAGGGCGATCCTGTTCGGCTCCACCTTGCGGTGCGAGAGCAGATGCAGGCGGAGATACGCGTCCTCGACGGACACGGGCGGGGAGGAGAGATGGTCGATGAAGACCGCGACCAGCTCGCGGCGCCGCCACGCATCGAGCTCGCGGCCGCCGGCGAACGGCTCGAGCGCCAGCAGGGCGCCGAGGTTCGGATGCGTGCCGTCGTGCGCGTCGTCCAGCGTCTCGAAGACGGACATCGCGCGTCCAACCGCCGCGCCGTCGAGGTTCGCGGCGACCGGCAGCGCCGGGCTGCCGGCGGCCTCCCAGATCGTCGCCCCGGCGCGGAAGTACTCCCGCAGGTTGACGCGCGGGAAGTAGACGTCGAGGGTCTGCTCGCCTGCGCGCGTCGCGACGCCAAGCGCCCAGGCGGCCGGCTTCACGTAGTCGTCGCGGGCGGTGATCTCCGCCACGCGCTCCTGGAAGCGCACGTTCGTCACGCCTGGAATCGTGTCACAAGCAGCTCGGCGGCCCGCCCGCACTCCTCGAGCGTCGGCACGAGCGCGAAGCGGACGTATCCTTCGCCCGCCGGGCCGAAGTACGAGCCGGGCGCGACGACGAGCCCGTCCTCGAGGAGCCGGGCCGCGAACTCCTCCGCTGGCTCGCCCGCCGGCGTCGCAACCCAGAGGAAGAACGTCGCGTCCCCGCCCGCGTTGCGGAGCCCCGCCCGGGCGAGCGCCGCGAGGAACAGATCGCGCTTCGCCGCGTAGCGGGCGCGCATCCGCTCGACGTGGGCCTCGTCCTGCCACGCAGCGATCGAGGCCCGCTGGACGAACTCCTGCGGCGCCGTCCCGACGTTCGGGCGGTAGGCGCGCAACGCCACGATGAGCTCCGCATCGCCGGCGACGAAGCCGGAGCGGTAGCCGGTCATCGAGGAGCGCTTCGAGAGCGTGTTCAGCACGACGACGTTGCGCCGGTCGGCGAGCTGCAGCGCCGAGACGGGTGGCTCGCCGAAGTAGAGCTCGCTGTAGGCCTCGTCCGAGGCGAGGACGAAGTCGTGCGCGCGCGCCAGCTCGGCGAGCCGCTCGTAGAAGGCGAGCGGCGCCGTCGCACCCGTCGGATTGTTGGGGTAGTTCGTCCAGACGAGCGCGGTCTGGCGCCAGGTCTCCTCCGTGACCGCGTCGAGGTCGGGGAGGAAGCCGTGCTCCTCGCGCAGCGGCAGCGCCTGCACGCGGGCACCGGCGAAGAGCGCACCCCGCTCGGGCACCGGGTAGCCGGGCTCCATCACGAGGACGAGGTCGCGGTCGCCACTGGTGTCGACGACCTGCGCGAGGTGGAAGATCGCCTCCTTCGAGCCCAGCGTGGGGATGACCTCGTGCGCCGGGTCGAGCGTCGCGCCGAAGCGGGTGCCGGCCCACTCGGCGATCGCCTCCCGCAGCTCGGGGAGCCCGGCCGCGCGCGGGTAGCCCATGGCGGGCCGGATCGCCGCGGCAAGCGCCTCCCGGATGAACGGCTCCGTCTCCTCGCGCGGATCGCCCTGCCCGAAGTCGATGAGCTCGATCCCGCGCGCGGCGGCCGTGCGCTTCGCCTCGTCCAGGCGCACGAACGGGTAGCTGGCGAGGCTCGCGAGCGTGGGGGAGATCCGGGTCACGCGGAGAGGAAGCGCTGGAGCGCGTGGAAGGACACGACGAGGTTCTCCTCCGGC
>JAWVDX010000433.1:0-2649 GCA_033857015.1 Gaiellaceae bacterium | reverse complement strand
CGGCAGGGCGAGGACGGCTTCGAGCGCGTGGTCTGCTCCACCGACGAGCTCGAGCTGACGCTGATCCCGGAGCTCGGCGCCAAGGTCGTGAGCCTGCTCGACCGGGCGACAGGGCGCGAGTGGATCGCCGCGCCGGCGCAGCCCTACCGCCGCGCGACGGCAGGAGACCTCTTCGAGGACTTCGACCGGAGCGGCTGGGACGAGTGCTTCCCCAACGTGGGCGCCGGTCCCTATCCGGGTGCTGCGGCGCTGGAGCTGGTCGACCACGGCGAGCTCTGGTCGCAGCCGTGGACGCTCGCCCGCTTCGAGGACGCCGTCACGACGACCGCCCGCGGCACGCTGCTCCCGTTCACCTTCGAGCGACGCATCGCGCTCGTCGCCGGCCGCGTCGACCTGCGCTACGCCGTCGAGAACACCGGCGCCGAGCCACTGCTGTGCCTGTGGTCGATGCACCCGTTGCTCGCCACCGTGCCCGGGACGCGGATCCTCCTCCCCGGCGTGACGACCGCCTACCTGGACGAGGCGATCCACGCGGACGAGTACGGCGGCTATCTGGCGCGGATCGACTGGCCGGTCGCGCGCACCGTGGACGGACGCGACGAGGATCTCTCCCGCTTCGGCGCGCGCGACCGCCTCGCGCTCAAGCTCTTCGGCCGGCTCCAGCGCGGCTCGGCGGCGCTCCTGGACGGCTCGCCCGCAGCGTCGTGGCTCGCCTTCGACTTCGACGTGGCGTCCTGCCCCTGGATCGGCGTCTGGATCAACGAGAGCGCCTGGTCTCCCGAAGCGCCGCTTCAGCACGTGGCAGTCGAGCCCACCTCGAGCCGGGCGGACAGGCTCGACGTCGCGCAGGAGGTCGGCGAGACGTGGCTGATCGCCCCCGGCGAGACGAAGGAGTGGGAGGTGACCCTCCGGGTCGGCCAGGGCGCTGACGCACTGGCGCAGCTGCTCGGGGAGGCGCTGTGACCCGCACGTTCTGGGCGCCCGGCCGCGTCAACCTGATCGGCGAGCACACCGACTACAGCGACGGCCTCGTCTTTCCCGCGGCGATCGACCTCGGGATCACGATCACCGGCGCTGCGGCGGAGCGCATCGAGTTGCAGAGCGACTTCACGGAGGAGCGCGTCGACGTGGCCGCGGACGGCTCGTCCCCCGCGCCCGCCGGCTGGGAACGCTACGTCGCAGCCGTCGCGTCCGAGCTCGACCTGCTCGGGCGGCCGGCGGTCGGCTTCGCCGGAGCGGTGAGCTCGACGCTGCCGACCGGTGCGGGCCTCTCCTCCTCGGCGGCGCTCGAGGTGGCGGTCGCGACGGCGTTGTGTGCGGTGTCCGGCTTCGAGCTGGGCGCCCTCGAGCTCGCCGCCGCCTGCCGGCGAGCGGAGCTGCGCGCCGTCGGCGTGCCGTGCGGGATCATGGATCAGGCCGCCTCCGTGCTCGGCGCGGCGGGCTGCGCGATCTACCTCGACTGCGGGACGCTCGAGCACGAGGCCGTGCGGCTGCCCGGCGACCTGGCGCTCGTCGTGGTCGACTCCGGCGTCCGGCACGAGCACGAGCACTCCGGCTATGCGGAGCGGCGCCGCGAGCTCGAGGAGGCGCTCGTCGTCCTCGGAGGGCGCCGGCCGGCGGCTGTCGGCCTGGCCGAGGCGCAGCAGCTCGCCGAGGCGGGCGGGCTCGACGACCTGCACTGGCGGCGTCTGCGCCACGTCGTGACCGAGAACGAGCGGGTGCGCGAGCTCGCCGCGACGCTGCGCGCGGACGGCCCCGTCGATCGTGCGGAGCTGGGGCGGATCTTCCTCGAGGGGCACCGCAGCCAGCGCGACGACTACGCGATCTCCACGCCCGAGCTCGATTGGCTCGTGGAGCTCGCCTACGAGGCCGGCGCGGTCGCCGCGCGCATGACCGGCGGCGGCTTCGGCGGCTCGATGCTGGCCCTGGTCGAGCAGGGCGGGGCGCACGCGTTCGGCGAGCGGGTGAGCCAGGGCTACGCGGAGCGCTTCGGCACCGAGGCCGCCGTGCGGATCTGCCTGGCCGCGGACGGCGCCGGCGAGCTTCTCTAAAGAGCGCGCAACGGCGACCAGCGGAGGAGCTCCGCCTGGTGCGTGCGCAGCCAGCGCTGCGGCTCGCGGAAGCCCGGGCGGGCCGCCTCGACGTGGCGCCAGAAGCGGGGCGAGTGGCTCATCTCCAGGAAGTGGCAGAGCTCGTGCACGACCACGTAGTCCAGCGCCGCCTCGCTGGCGAGGAGCAGGCGCCAGTTGAGCGCGAGCGTGCCGGTACGGGCGGAGGCGGAGCCCCAGCGGCTGCGCTGCGCGCGCACGCTGAGGCGCGGGACGGCCACGCCGAGCCGCGGCGCCTCGGCGGCGACGATGCGCTCTGCGTGGACGAGCAGCTCGCGCTTGGCCCAGCGCTCCAGGGCGGCGGCGGCAGCCTCGCGTGTCGGGCCGCTCGCGACGAGAACTGCGCCTCGCCGTACTGAGGAGCGGGTCGCAGGCGCGTAGCGCACGGGCCGGGGACGGCCGAAGACGGGGATCGTCCCGGGCGCGTCGAGGCCGAGCACTCCCGGAGCGCGCGCCCGCAGGAGCGCCTGCTCCGCCCAGTCGCGCTGCTCCTCCAGGAAGGCGTGCGCCGCGCGCAGCGAAGTCCGCGCCGGGACGGTGA
>JAWVDX010000432.1:0-9365 GCA_033857015.1 Gaiellaceae bacterium | reverse complement strand
CGCGCTACGCCAGCGCGACGTCCGCCGGAAGCACTCGCGCGAGCTGGCTTCGGGAGGTGATGTTGACCTTCCTGAAGACCTTGTGCAGGTGGTACTCGACGGTCCGCGGGCTGATGAACAGCTGGCTGCCGATCTCGGTGTTGGAGAGGCCGTCGCGGGCGAGCCGGGCGATCTGCGCCTCCTGGGCGGTGAGGTCGCCGCGGGTCTCGACGGTGCGCTTACGGACCGTCTCGCCCGTGGCCAGCAGCTCGCGGCCGGCGCGGTCCGCGAACGCCTCCGCGCCCATCGAGGAGAACAGATCGTGGGCCGACCGCAGCTGCTCGCGTGCGTCGACGCGCCTGTTCTCGCGGCGCAGCCACTCGCCGTAGAGGAGGTGGGCGCGGGGGAGCTCCAGGCGCAGGCGGGTGCGGCCGAGGCGTTCGAGCGCCTCGCGGTAGAGGGGCTCCGCGGCCTCGCCCTCGCTCAGGAGCGCGTGCGCACGCGCCTCGACCCCGAGCGCCCAGTCGGTGCCGCTGACCGCGGTCACCGCGAGGAGCCGCTGATGCGCGCCGACCGCCGGCTCGCGCTCGCCGCTGCGCACGGCTGCTTCGACCAGCTCGCCGAGGGCCCAGTAGGACGAGCCCATGTCGGGCACGTACTCGGTGGCCTCCCGCGCCGCCGTCAGCGCCTGCTGATAGTGGCCGAGGCTGTTGTGCAGGACCGCGCTCGCCCACGAGGCGATGGTGATCCCGATGCCCTGGCCGCGCAGCTGCACGTCCTGCTTGCTCGTCTCGATCAGCGCGGAGGCTTCGGCCTGGCGGCCTTGCAGCGCGGCGAGGCCGAGGGCGCCGAACGGCGTGAGCTGGATCCCGGTCGCCTCGGTCACGGCCTGCACCTCCTCGGTCAAGGACGCCGCCGCCGTCAGCTCGCCGGCAAGGAGGTGCGCGTAGATGCGCGAGGTCAGGGCGAGCGGCAGCTCGCTGAGCGCGCCGGACGCGCGGGCGAGCTGGACGTGGCGACTGGAGAGCGCGTGCCAGCTGTCGTCGTCCCACAGATGCAACGCCGTGATGCTTGCCGTCCATAGCCAGCGGAGCTCCTCCTCAGGGGACATGGCCGCGCCGAAGGAGCTAAGCGCCCGCCGCAGGATCGGCGCCGCGGCTGCGTAGCCGTCGGTGAAGTTCGCCGCGAGTCCGTCCAGGAGGAGATCCGGCGCGCGGGGTGGGTCGGTCGGCGGCGCCACCGCCCGCGCGGCGAGCGCCACGTCGAGGACACCGCCGCCGGGGCTCGCCAGCCGGCCCGCGAAGGTCGCGGCGCCGAGCGCGTTAAGGTAGGTCGCGCGCGCGAGGCCGGCGTCGAGTGGCTCGAGCCGCTCGGCCGCGTGCAGGAGCAGCGGCGGCACGTCGCTGCCGCGGCTGGAGGCGAACGCGATCTGCCCGCGCAGCATGTCCGCTCCCGCGCGTTGCGCCTCGCTGAGCGGGCCGGCTTCCGCCCGGGCCAGCAGCGCAAGCGCGGCGTCGGACGCGCCGGCGAGCTGCTTGGCCTGCGCGGCGTTGAAGGCGCGGCAGGCCAGGTGTGCCGGATCGACGGTGAGCTCGACCGCCCGCTCGAGGAACGCCGCGGCGGCAGCGAGACCGCCGCGTGCCTGCGCGCGGTCCGCCGAGCCCTCCAGCTCGACCGCGACGTCCTCGTCGGGCCCCGGCGCCGCGTGGGCGCGATGCCAGGCGCGCCGGTCGGGATCCGCCGCCGCGTCGGTGACCTCCGCCAGGGCGCGGTGCACGTCCTGGCGCTCCTGGACGGACGCAGAGCGGTAGGCAGCCGAGCGCACGAGCGGATGGCGGAAGCGCACGCGCCCGCCGATGTCGAGCAGGCCGGCGTCGGCTGCGGGGGTCGCGGCCTCGGGTGGGATCCCGAGCCGCTCGGCCGCGCGCCATACGAGCAGCGGGTCGCCGACGGGATCGGCGGCCGCAAGCAAGAGCAGCCGGCGGGACTCGGCCGGCAGCGCGGCCAGCCGCCGCTCGAAGCGCTCCTCCGTGCTCCCGGAGTGGGGGCGCCCGCCGGGGAGCGCGAACCCGCCGGCCAGCTCCGCAGGCGTCAGCTCCCGGATCAGCTCCAGCAGCGCCAGGGGGTTGCCGCGCGTCTCGCTGACGATCTGGTCGCGGACACGCCCGTCGAGCGGGGCACTGAGCACCGCGTCCAGCAGCGCGTGCGCATCCTCGGCGCGCAGGCTCTCGACGACGAGCTCCGGCAGGCCCGCCAGCTGGTCGCTCGGCGTGCGTGCCGCGAAGATCAGCGCAACCGACTCCGCCTCCAGGCGCCGCGCGACGAAGGCGAGGACCTGCGTCGAGGCGCGATCGAGCCACTGCTCGTCGTCCACGAGGCAGAGCAGCGGCTGCTCCTCGGCGACGTCGGAGAGCAGGCTCAGGACGGCGAGGGCGGTGAGGAAGCGGTCCGGCGCGGGCCCGGGGCTGACGCCGAAGACCGTCCGCAACGCATCACGCTGCGGGCCCGGCAGGCGCTCGACGCCGTCGAGCAGCGGCGCCAGCAACTGGTGCAGGCCGGCAAAGGCGAGCTCCATCTCCGATTGCACGCCGACGGCGCGCACCACGCGGCAGCCGGCGGCCTGCTCGACGACGTAGTCCAGCAGCGCGGATTTGCCCACCCCCGGCTCGCCGCGCACGACCAGAGCCCGGCTCTCACCCGCGCGGACAGCTTCGACGAGCCGGTCGAGCGCCTCGCATTCGCTGCGGCGGCCCGTCAGCTGTGTCGCACGCTCTCGGACGGGGGAAAGTGTGGCCATCTCCCGGACCGACATTACCTGCGTGCCACCAGGCTGCGACGACGACTGGCCAGTGGCGGATGCGACGCGTATGTCGCCGCAGCGACACTAGGCCGACGATGTCGTCGTTGCAGTTCCCGCGGATCGCCGTGCTCGGTGCCGGCCACTACGGGCCCGTGATCGCGCGGGTCGCGGTCGAGGCCGGCTATCGCGTGTCGATCGCGGCTTCCGGTGACCCCGAGCGGATCGCGCTCATCACCCGGGTGCTCTCACCGGGAGCCGAGCCGCGGTGGGCCGCCGACGCCGTCGCGGACGCGGACGTGGTGGTGCTGGCGATTCCGGTTCACCGCTTCGCGGCCTTCGACCCCGGCCTGGTGGCCGGCAAGATCGTGGTCGACGTGATGAACTACTGGCCGCCCGTCGACGGTGTCCAGCCGCTGTTCGAGGAGCGCGAGGAGGGCAGCAGCGAGATCGTCCAGGGCAGGCTCGACAGGTCGATCGTCGTCAAGACGCTCAACCACCTCGGCTACCACGAGCTCGAGGACGACCGGCGCCCCGCCGGCTCGCCGGAGCGCCGCGCGCTCGCGATCGCGCGCGACGACCCGGGCGCCCTGGACGTCGTGGCGGCCGTCGTCGAGCACATCGGCTACGACGCGGTCCACCTGGAGAGCCTGCGAGCAGGCCGGCTGCTCGAGCCCGGCGGGCCGGTCTTCGGCGTCTCGCTGCACCGATCCGAGCTCGAGCTCTCGCTGCAAGCCGAAGCGGCATAGGAGAGAGACGACATGAGCACACCACCTGCAGAGTTCCCGCTCGTCTTCGGGCTCGACACCTTCGGCGACGTCACGAACGACGAGGACGATCGCCCGCTCTCGCACGCCCAGACGATCCGGAACCTCGTGGAGCAAGGCGTCCACGCCGACCAGGTCGGCGTCGACTTCTTCGGGATCGGCGAGCACCACACGAACGACTTCCCGCTCTCGGCCGCCGACGTGGTGCTCGGCGCGATCGCCGCACGCACCACCCGCATCCGCCTCGGCTCGGCCGTGACCGTCCTGAGCTCGGACGATCCCGTCCGCGTCTTTCAGCGCTACTCCACGCTCGACGCGCTCTCCGGCGGGCGGGCGGAGGTCGTCCTCGGGCGGGGCTCCAGCATCGAGTCGTTCCCGCTCTTCGGCTACGACCTCGCCGACTACGAGCAGCTCTTCGAGGAGAAGTCCGCGCTCTTCGCCGAGCTGCTCAAGGGTGGCCCGGTCACGTGGGAGGGGAAGACGCGGGCGCCGCTCCACGCGCAGGACGTCGTGCCGCACACGGAGTCCGGCCCCTTCCCCGTCTGGATCGGCGTCGGCGGCAGCCCGCAGTCGGTCATCCGCGCCGCGCGGTATGGCTTCTCGCTGATGCTCGCGATCATCGGCGGGTCGCCGTCCCGTTTCGCGCCGTTCTCCCAGCTCTTCCGCGAGGCGCTCGAGAGCTTCGGGCGCGACCCGCTGCCGGTCGGCGTGCACTCGCCCGGGCACGTCGCCGCGACCGACGAGCAGGCGCGCGAGGAGTTCTGGCCGCGCTACCTGGAGGTCATCCGCAACGTCAGCAAGACCCGCGGCTTCGCGATCCCTACGAAGGACTCGTTCCTGCACGAAGTGGGGTCGCACGGGGCGCTCTACGTCGGGTCGCCGGAGACGGTCGCGCAGAAGATCGCCCGGAACCTGGACGTCCTCGGGGCGACCCGCTTCGACCTGAAGTACGGCATGGGCGGGCTCTCCCACGACGCGCTCATGACGAACATCGAGCTGTACGGCACGCAGGTCATCCCGCGCGTGCGCGAGCTCCTCGCCTGACAGGCGATCGCGACTGGCCAGTGGCGGATGCGAGCGCCCGCCCGCGGATCGCACCCTCGACACAACCGATCGAGGGGGACACCGTGAGCACGACCCAGGCAGCTGGCCGCTTCAACACATTGCCCGACGACGAGACGCTCGCGGAGACCGTCCTCGCGCTCGAGGAGCACGGATCGAGCGTCGAGGTCGTCGACGACCTCGACGCGGCGCGCGCCGCCGTCCTCGCCCGCATCCCGAAGGGCTCGACCGTCATGACCAACACCTCGGAGACGCTCATCGCGACGGGCATCGCGGATGCGGTCAACGAGGGCGGAGCGTACGTCGCGGCGCGCAAGCGGATGCTCGCGCTGGACTTCGCGACGCAGCTTCAGGAGATGAAGGAGATCGCCGGCCAGCCCGAGTACTCCCTGGGGAGCGTCCACGCGGTCACCCGCGACGGGGCGCTGCTCGTCGCCTCGGCCTCCGGCAGCCAGCTCGCGTCCTATGCCTGGGGCGCTGCGAACGTCATCTTCGTCGTCGGCGCACAGAAGCTCGTGCGCGACGTGAAGGAGGGGCGCGAGCGGATCTTCGAGCACAGCCTGAAGCTCGAGGACGCCCGCGCGCTCGCCGCCTACGGGCAGAACAGCTCCGTCGGCAAGATCCTGGAGATCCACCAGGAGCTGCCCGGCCGCGTGCACATCGTGCTCATCCGCCAGGTGGTGGGGTTCTGATCGTGCTCCCGGCGGTCGCCAGGCGGCGCGCTGTCTCCGGCTACCCTCCCGCGAGCTCGGCCCGGGCGGCCGCTGCGATGTCTGCGCCGGTGTTGGCGTGCCCGTTGATGCCCCAGCCGCCCTCGGGCGACTCGGTGATGAGCACCCACGTGCGCTCGCTCAGCGTCGGGTCGCCGGCTGCGGCGGCCACGATCTCGGTCAGCTCGCGGACGACGCCGAGTTGCTTGTCGCGATCGAGAACACCGACCGGGGTGAGGACCTGCACGCGCACGTAGTCACCGTCACCGGCGACGTTGGAGAGCGAGTCGGCGGGCAGGTCGTGGATGAACGCGGCGGTGTTCTTCTCGAACAGCGCGAGCGGCGGGACCTGCTCCCAGCGCATGACTGCGGCGGCGAGATCCCTGGCCAGCGTGTGCTTGTCGGCGAAGGTTCCGGTGGCGGAGTAGACATCGATCATTGGCATTGGCTGGGCTCCTCGATAGGTGTGACGCTCGGCGCCGGGTCAGCTCCGCCCGCTGGGCGTTTGTTGGGCTCGCGACGTGAAGTAGCGCTCGACGGTGTCGAGCGGCTCGGTGCTGCGCCGGGCGCGGGCGAGGATGAGGGCGCCTTCCAGGGCGGCCAGCAGCACCGTCGCCTGCTCGTCTGAGGCCGCCGGCGGGTCTCCGAACTTGACGTAGACCGAGGCGACCGAGGCTTCCCACGCGGTGAGCAATTCGCTGGCGTGGCCGCGGAGCTCGTCGTTGCCGGCGGCGTCGACGACCGTCGCAGCCAGTGGACAGCCCAACGCGAACTCGTGCTCGACGAGGAGGCGCCGCCAGGGCGCCACGATCATGCGGATCGCGTCAGGGAGGGTCTCGGCTTCGCTGAGCGCCCGGTCGAGCTCGGCGACGAGCCCGGCGAGCGCGACATCGATCGCCTCGATCATGAGCTGCGTCTTACCGCCCGGGAAGTAGCGGCCCAGCGAGCCGCGAGGCCCGCCGGAGTGGGTGACGACCTCGCGCAGCCCGACCCCGTGGATGCCACGCTCGCGCATGAGCATTGCGGCGCTGCGCACCATGCGTGCGCGAGCCGGTGAGCGTCGCCGACTGCCGCTCCCGCCGGGGGCTTCGTTCCCTGCCTGCATAGCCCCAACATACCACTTTCGATGACGACTGTCATCGGATCTGCTACGGTGCCAGAAACCGACGACCCTCATCGATGAGCGAGGCCCACGAAGGAGCGGCAATGGCGACCACGACTCAGAGCAACCTCGAAGGGCAACGGGCGCTGGTGACCGGCGCGACCTCCGGGATCGGTCGCGCGGTCGCGCTTCAGCTGGCCCGGGACGGGGCGGAGGTCCTGGTGCACGGGCGCGACGCCGCCCGCGGCGCCGAGACGGTCCGGGAGATCACCGCGGCGGGCGGCAAAGGCAGCTTCGTGGCCGCCGACCTCGGCGACGCCGACGACGTGCAGCGCCTGGCGCGCGAGGTGGGGGAGATCGACATCCTGATCAACAACGCCGGCATCGCGCTCTTCGCCCCGACCGCCGAGTTCGAGCTCTCCGCGTTCGACAGGATGTTCGCCAGCAATGTTCGGGCGCCGTTCTTCCTCGTGGCGGCGTTCGCTCCCGGAATGGCTGCGCGGGGTCACGGGAGCATCGTCAGCCTGAGCAGCATGGCGGGCGGCGTAGGGCTCGCGGGGGGCGCGGCCTACGGCGCGACCAAGGCCTCGCTCGAGGCGATGACGCGCGCCTGGGCCGTCGAGTACGGTGCGAGCGGCGTGCGCGTCAACGCGATCGCGCCAGGGCCGGTCTACACCCCGTCGCCGTCTGGCCCGGAGTTCATCACGGCGCTCGGAGAGACGACGCCGATGCAGCGCGCCTCACAGCCCGAGGAGATCGCGGAGGTGGTCGCGTTCCTCGCCTCCCCACGAGCGAGCTACGTCACCGGCACCACCGTCGCCGCCGACGGGGGACGCAGAGCGATCTAGCCCAGACCAGAGTCAGCGACGCACATCCAGTAGAGGAGCCAGCCATGAGCAAGCAGACCAGTGACGATCGCGCAGAGATCCCGGCCCAGCTCAACGAGCTGCTCGAGACCGGCGAGATCTCGCCCGAGGCCTTCGCGGAATACGCGGCAACAGCGGACGCCGCCCTCGCGCCGGCACAACCCCGTGTCTTCGACCACATCACGCTTCGAGTCCCGGACCTGGCGGCCGCCGATGGCGCCTTCAGGGCCGCACTCGACGAGCTCGAGATCGAGCAGACCAGGAGCACGCCGAGCTTCTCGGTCTGGGGCAACTTCGCACTCACCGAGACAGACCCCGAGCATCCGATCGCACGACGGGTCCACATCGCGTTCGTCGCGCCGACCCGAGCTCACGTCGATCGTTTCGCGCAGGCCGGCGTCGCCGCGGGCTTCACGGATGACGGGCCCGCCGGGCCTCGCCCGCAGTACGCCGACGACTACTACGCGGCATTCCTGAAGGACGCCGCCGGCAACACCTTCGAAGCCGTCCACCGCGACGGTCAGCGGCCCACGGGCAACATCGATCACGTCGTCCTGCGTGTCAACGACGTCGAGGCGTCGACGGCGTTCTACTCGACGGTGGGCGACGCGGCCGGGCTCACGCTCCGGCGCCAGAGTCCCGACCGCACCAGCTTCGCCGTCGGCGCTTCAGGAGGGTCTCTCTCCGTAGTCGCCGGCGAGCCGACCGAGAACGTCCACATCGCCTTCGCGGGCCACGACGACGACATACGCCGGTTCCACGCGGCCGCGACCGCGGCGGGATACCGGAGCAACGGCGAGCCGGGCGAGCGCGGCCGGTACCACGCCGGTTACTACGCGGCATACGTCCTCGACCCCGACGGCAACAACATCGAAGTCGTCGACCACCACCGCTAGCAACGACTCGGCCGCTGCGACCGAACTGGTCCGCGAGACCGGTCGCTACGTGCGCGGGTCTTTGAGCGCCTCGAGGCCACCACGGAGGAACGTGATCACCGGGTCGATCCGGGCCGCGAACTCCTCAGGGGTCTTCGACTTGCCGTCCGAGCCCTCGCTGCGGTCGGTCAAGGCATTGAAGGCGGCGGTGAGCGACGCAGCGACGATCTGCGGACGAGGATCGTTCGGAGGAGCGCCGAGATCCTCCGCGATCGCCGGGGTGATCAGCTCCTCGAGCGAAGCGATCCGAGCCCGCAGGTGGCTGCGGAGCGTCTCGTCGTTCACGATGCAGAAATTCAGCTGTTCGTCGAGCTCGCTCCTCTCGAACTTGCGAGTGCCCAGGATGAACTTCCGCACCGTCTCGAGCGCGTCCTCGCCTTCGGGCCGCTCCGCGAGCGCCCGCGCGAGGGCGTGCCTCATGAGCGGGAAGTCGCTGAAGAGGATGTCCTCCTTGCTCGCGAAGTAGGAGAAGATCGTTCGAGTCGAGACGTCGGCCGCCTGCGCGATGTCATTCAGCGTCGTCGGGTGGTAGCCGCGTTCGGCGAAGAGGGCGTGCGCCGCCCGCGCGATCGTCTCGCGTGTCCGCTGCTTCTTGCGCTCGCGTAGGCCGGGTTCCGGGTTCATCGCGGCGAAGTATACCCAAAGATCCTGCACTTGACGAATACTTGCGCTCGCTGCACTCTTTCGCTACTCTTCTGCATCTCATGCAACTTTGCGATCCGTGCAATCCGATCTCGATAGGAGCGCTGCGATGTTGAAGCTGACCCAGTGGACGACGGCTCACCGCCGCCTAGTCGTGCTCGCATGGATCGTTCTGGCCGCCGGGGTGCTTGCCGCCTCCCAGACGGTCGGAAAGCGCAATGCGAACAACTTCTCGCTCCCGAACACGGACTCCCAGCGCGCGATCGATCTGCTCCAGAGCACGTTTCCCACCCAAGCAGGCGACGCAGACCAGATCGTTTTCCGAACGCCCGACGGCAGGCTGACCGACGCGTCGACGCGTGCGGTGATCGCGCCCCTGCTGACGCGCATCGCTCGCCTTCCGCATGTCGCCGGCGTCGTCAGCCCGTACGCAACCGGTGCGAACGCAATCGCGAAGTCCGGGAAGATCGGCTTCGCGACGGTCGAGTTCGACCAGCGCGCGGAA
>JAWVDX010000431.1:0-4822 GCA_033857015.1 Gaiellaceae bacterium | reverse complement strand
CTGACGGAGGAGCAGCTCGCGCCGCGGCCCGTGTCCTGCGACGCCGAGCCGGAGCCCGTCAGCGTCTGGCGCGCGCACGTGGTCGCGTGAGCGAGCTCGTCTCCTTCGGCGCCGTCGTCCTCGTCGTGGCGACGGGGTTCTCGCTCGCCCTGCTGACGAGCCGCATCAGCGAGCGGCTCTCGCTCCCGGGACCGGCGATCTTCCTGCTCGCCGCGGCTGTCGCCTCGGATCTCGTGCCGCGGCTCGGCCACGAGCTCTCGCCACGCGAGATCGAGCGGGTCGTCACGGTTGCGCTCATCCTGATCCTCTTCGACGGCGGCATGCACGTCGGCCTGCGCCGCTTCAGAAGCGCGGCGGCACCGATCATCAGCCTGGGGCTGCTCGGGACGTTCCTGACGGCCGGAGCGCTGGCGCTCGCGGCGCGCGGGATCTTCGGGCTCTCGTGGACGACGGCGGCCCTGATCGGCGCCGCGCTTGCGCCGACCGACCCCGCGGCGGTCTTCTCCGTCCTGGGGAAGCGGGAGATCGAAGGGCGGAGCAGCACGATCCTGGAAGGCGAGTCGGGCGCGAACGACCCTGTCGGGATCGCGCTCATGCTCGCGCTGCTCGCGTCGGTGGGCCCGGGAGACGCAAGCGTCTGGCATGCGAGCTTCGAGTTCGTGCTCTCGCTCGCGGTCGGCACGGCGGTCGGCATCGCAGGCGGGCTCGGGCTGCGTGCGCTGCTGCAGCGCGTGCCGATGCCGACCGAGTCGCTCGACCCGCTCCGCACGCTGGCGCTGGCCGGCGTGATCTACGGGCTCGCCTCGGTGCTGCACGGCTCCGGCTTCCTCGCGGTCTTCGCGGCCGGCATCCTCGTCGGCGACCTGCCCTCGGCTGCCAAGCCCGGCGTCGAGCGCTTCCACGCCTCGCTGGCGAGCCTGGCGGAGATCGTCGCGTTCGTCGCGCTCGGCCTCAGCGTGCAGCTCGGCGCGCTCGGGTGGGACTGGGCCCGCGGCCTGGTGCTCGCCCTCGTCCTCGCCCTCGTCGTGCGGCCACTCGTCGTCGGGCCGCTGCTGCTGCCGATCCGCCTCTCGCGGGCGGAGCGGATCTTCGTCCTCTGGGGCGGGCTGAAAGGGGCGGTGCCGATCCTCCTCGGCACGCTGGTCCTGCTCGCGGACGTCCCGGACGCGCGGCGCATCTACGGCCTCGTCTTCGTCGTCGTCGCCTTCTCCGTCGTGGTCCAGGGGACGACGCTGCCGTGGCTCGCCGCGCGCACCGGCCTCACCCCGCGCGAGGACTGACCCGCGGGAGGGCGAACTCCCTCCGAGCATGACGAGGAGGGGTAACGCGGAGAGGACGGCACGCCTGCTGCAGGCGCGGCTCGAGGCGCTCGGTCACGTCCACGAGCGGGCGCCCATCCCGGCGCGCACCCTCGCGGCGGAGCTCGCCCGCACGGAGCTCGCTACGCAGCGCGCGGTGGAGCTGCACCTGCTGACGGCGCCTCAGGCCGAGGAGATCTGGGCCCGCTCGCGCGCGCGGCACCCGCTCCTCATCCCGCCGTCTCAAGCGGAGTAGTCGAAGAAGCCCTGGCCGCTCTTGCGGCCGAGCCGACCGGCGTCGCGCATCGCGACGAGCTTCTCCGGCGGAGCCATGCGCGGCTCGCCGAGCGCCTCGTGCAGGGCCTCGCTCGCGTGCACGTGGACGTCGACGCCGATCAGGTCGACGAGCGCGCACGGCCCGATCGGCCAGTTGAGCCCGAAGCGCAGGGCCCGGTCGAGGTCCTCCGGCGAGACGCCTGTCTCGTCGAGCACCCGCACGCAGTCGTTCAGCAGCGGGATGAGCACCCTGTTGACGACGAAGCCCGGCGTGTCGTTGCAGACGACCGGCTCCTTGCCGAGGCGCCGCGCCAGCGCGACCGCCTGCTCGACGGCGTCCGCCCCGGAGCGGGCGCCGCGGACGACCTCGACGAGCGGGAGCACGGGCGCCGGGTTGAAGAAGTGCATGCCGACGACGCGCTCGGGGCGCGGCGAGGCGCTCGCGATCTCGGTGACAGAGAGCGCGGAGGTGTTCGTCGCGAGCAGCGCATCCGGGGCGACGAGCGCGTCGAGCCGGGCGAAGAGCTCCTGCTTGGCCGGCAGCTCCTCGACGATCGCCTCGATCACGGCGTCGCAGCCGGCAAGGGCATCGAGCGCGTCGCCGAGCGTGAGCCGCGCGAGCGCGGCAGCGCGCTCCTCGGCGCCGATCCGGCCCTTCTCGACGCCACGCCCGAGGTAGCCGGCGATCCGCTCGCGCGCCCGTTCCGCCGCGCCCGGCGCGACGTCCACGCCGACGACGTCCAGGCCGGCCTGGGCGCACACCTGCGCGATCCCCGAGCCCATCGTCCCGAGCCCGACGACGCCGATCCGGCGCACCTCCATGCGGGACAGACTAGTGGCGCGGGATGCAGCCGCTCGTGTGCGGCTTCAGTGCACCGCTCACATGGCCGTTCACGATCGTGACCGGCCCGATGGACGAGGCACCCCAGGTACACGGACGGGCTCGCGGCCCAGCCCCCGCCGAGCCTGCCCCGATGGCGATGACGGTGGCGACGAGGGCCGCGAGCGCGCACGTCCGTTGACCTCCCACGGAGAACGAACGAGCGATCCCGGAATTCGGATACGGCCCGGCCAACGTGAGGTCTGAGCGCCGCGCCCCGGGCTAGACTGCTGGGCCAATGGCGCGTCTGATCCCTTCCCTGCGCCGCTCCGAGGACGAGCCGGAGCCCGTCCTCGAGCCGGCTCCTCCCACCGCGGCGCAGCAGCAGCTCGCCGTGCCGGCTCAGCCGCGGCCGCGCATCCCCAACGTCGGCGTGCTGCGCCGCGAGCGCCGGATGCTCATGCGCACGCGCGAGGAGCGGATCCGCGACCTGGGCGGGCTGATGCTCGAGATGTTCAAGCGGGACCGGTTCCGCGAGGACATCGTGCTCGAGCACTGCGCCCAGCTCGTCGCGCTGGAGAACCGCCTGCACGAGCTGAACGTCCTCCTCACCCACGCCTCGGGCCGGCGCCGCGTCGCGCCCGGGCCGCAGTGCGAGTGCGGCGCCGCGCTTCTCCTCGGCGCCCACTTCTGCGCCAACTGCGGCCGCCCCACCTCGTAGATGTCCCTGCCCGCGATCCCAGAGAGCGGTGGCCCACCTGCGCTCCCGCCGGGGATGTGCCCGCTCTGCGGCGCCGACACCTCGCCGGGCCAGGAGTACTGCCTCGAGTGCGGCGAGCGCCTCACCGGGCCGCCGGTCTTCACGGGCGATGCGGTCGCGCAGATGGTCCCGTTCACGCGCCACTCGTGGTTCTGGCCCGGGCTCGTGGGACTGCTCGTGACGGGGCTGGCCCTCGCAGGCGTGTTCTTCAGCGACGTCCTCAACAAGAAGCCGAAGGTCCTCAACGCCACGACGCCCTTCATCACGGTGACGAGCGTCTCCTCGCGCACCACGACGGCACCCCAGACACGGGTGCCGCAGACGCCGCCGGCCACGCCGGCCACGCCGCGCTCGAAGGTGCTGACAGACTGGCCGACGAGCCGTTCGAGCGGCTACACGATCGTCCTCGCCTCCCTCCCGGCGACCGCCGGGCGCTCCCAGGCCGTCGCGCTCGCGCGTAAAGCGTTGTCGTCGGGCCTCACACAGGTCGGGATCCTGGACTCAAAACGGTTCGCGAGCCTCCATCCGGGGTACTTCGTGGTGTTCAGCGGCATCTTCGACAGCGCATCTGCCGCCGCAGCGGCCCTCTCTCAGGCGCATGCAAACGGCTTCAGCGCAGCGTATTCGCGTCAGGTCAGTCGATGACTCTGTTGTCTGCTCAGACTATATAGGGCCCGACTTTGTAACACGGGCCGATTCTCGCTACACTGGACGAGGCGCGTGACCGACAGTTCCGGTTTAACGCCTCGCTAACAAAGGTTTCCAGGGACTTCACAGGAGGTCGACAGACTGCGCATGGACGAGCAAGCCCTTCATCTTCGGAGCTGCATGTATCAATATTCCCGGGCGATCTATCGCTCGATCAAGGATCTGATCGACCCGTACGCGAGCGTTGAGACGCAGCTCGAGCATCGGCGCGCGATCCTGATCGCGTGCGAGCAGACGATGGAGCGGCTCGCCGACGATCCGCACTACTTCTCGCGTCCGGAGCGGGCCCTGTTCCAGGACATCCGCCGCTATTTCCCGATCACGAACCAGGCCCAGGTCGGCTGGACGGTCGAGAAGGGCGTGAACGCAGCGGTGAAGTTCATCCACGAGCAGATCGAGGCAGGCGCCCTCGACGGCGGCATCGCCCGCTGCAAGGCGACCACCCGCAAGGGCAAGGCGTGCCAGCGCACGCCGCTCCCCGAGCGGGACTACTGCCCGTCGCACCAGCACCTCGAGCGCACGAAGGTCGCTGCCTAGCATCGTCCTCACCCGCTTGACGCACGATCGAGATCGCCCGGGAGCCCCGGGCGATTTCTGTCTCTATGGAGGTTCGTCGAGCGCAGGCTCGGGGAGATAAGCTCGCAGCCTGTGTCCCACGACGCCGACAAGCTCATCCGTCAGCTCTCCCTGGTGTCGTTTCTCATGGCCGAGCGGCGCCCGCTGACCGCACGGGACGTGAAGTCGAACGTGGAGGGCTACTCCGAGATGTCCGACGAGGCCTTCGCACGGCGGTACTACTCCGACCGCGCGGAGCTGATCGCCCTCGGCGTCCCGCTCAACTCGCAACGCGACGAGTTCACCGGCGAGGAGCTCTACACGCTGCGCTCCGAGCAGTACTTCCTCCCGGCGCTGGAGCTGACCGACGACGAGCTCGCGGCCTTGCAGACCTCGCTCTATCTG
>JAWVDX010000430.1:0-2838 GCA_033857015.1 Gaiellaceae bacterium | reverse complement strand
GCGAGGCGATCGAGCGCGAGCTGCTCCTGATCAAGGTGGCGGCCCCGCCCGACCGGCGGGCCGAGATGATGGCGCTCGCCGAGCACTACAAGGCGCGCGTCGCCGACCTCGGGCCGGAGGAGATCCTGTTCGAGCTCGTCGGCCTCCCCGAGGAGGTCGAGGCGTTCGAGGAGCTGCTCCGCCCGTACGGGATCAAGGAGAGCGCGCGCACCGGCCGCGTCGGCCTCGGCCGCGCGTTCGCGAAGAAATCAACCCCTGTGAAGACCTAGGAAAGGAACCACCGATGGCGACGATTCACCGTGAGAGCAGCCTCGACATCCTGCAGGGCAAGATCGCCGTGCTCGGCTACGGCGCCCAGGGCCACGCCCATGCGCTGAACCTGCGCGACTCCGGCCTGGAGGTCGTCGTCGGGCTGCGCGAGGGCTCGCCGTCGTGGGAAAAGGCGGAGGAGGCGGGGCTCACCGTCGACACGATTCCGAATGCGGTGAAGGGAGCCGCGTTCGTCATGGTGCTGCTCCCCGACCACGTCCAGCGGACGGTGTACGCCGCGGAGATCGAGCCCAATCTCGAGCCCGGTGCCACGCTGCTCTTCGCGCATGGTCTGAACGTCCACTTCGGCTACATCGCCCCGCCGGCGGGCCACGACGTGATCATGGCCGCGCCGAAGGCTCCCGGCCAGCGCGTGCGCGAGCTCTTCGAGGCGGGCGCCGGGACTCCCGGGCTCGTCGCGGTCGCGCAGGATGCCTCCGGCCACGCGCTCGAGAAGGCGGTCGCCTACGGCACCGCGATCGGCTGCGGCCGCATCGGCCTGCTCGAGACGACGTTCGCGGAGGAGACGGAAACCGACCTCTTCGGCGAGCAGGTCGTCCTCTGCGGCGGGGTGACCGCGCTCATGAAGGCGGGCTTCGAGACCCTGGTCGAGGCGGGCTACCAGCCGGAGAGCGCCTACTACGAGTGCGTCCACGAGCTGAAGCTGATCGTCGACCTGATCTACTCGAGCGGCTTCGAGCACATGTGGAAGGTCGTCTCCGACGTCGCGGAGTACGGCGGCCGCACGCGCGGGCCGCGCCTCGTCACCGACGAGACGAAGCGCGAGATGAAGGCGATCCTCGAAGAGATCCAGAGCGGCGCGTTCGCGCGCGAGCTGATGGCCGAGGAGGACGCGGGCCGGCCGAACTTCCTCGAGCTGCGCCGCACGGAGGAGCAGCACCAGGTCGAGCAGGTCGGCAAGGAGCTGCGCGATCTCGCCGGGACCGAAGGCCTTTTGGGCGCGGAGGCTCATGGCGTCCGTTGACGTTCCCGTTGCGCTGCTCGGCTACGGGACCGTCGGCTCCGCGATCAACTATTTCCTGACCCAGAACGCCGACGACATCGAGCGGGCGACCGGCCATCGCCTGCGCGTGGTCAAGGCGCTCGTGCGCGACCCGGTCAAGGAGCGTGACTTCAACCCGCAGCCGGGCGTCCTGACGACGGACTTCTCCGAGATCCTCGACGACCCGGCGATCGCGGTCGTGGCCGAGGTGATGGGCGGGGTCGACCCGACCGGCGGCTACGTCCTCGACCTGTTGAAGGCGGGCAAGCCGATCGCGACCGCGAACAAGCAGCTGGTCGCGCGTCGCGGAGCCGAGCTCTTCGAGGCAGCGTCCGAAGGCGGCGTGCAACTGCGGTTCGAGGCGAGCGTCTGCGCAGCGATCCCCGTGATCAAGGTGCTGCGCGAGTCGCTCGTCGTCACGAACGTGCACCGCGTGCTCGGGATCGTGAATGGGACGACGAACTTCATCCTCTCGCAGATGGAGGCGGGCAAGGACTACGACGAGGCGCTCGCCGACGCGCAGGCGCGCGGGTACGCGGAGGCGGATCCGACCGCGGACGTCTCCGGCGCCGACGCGGCCGCGAAGATGGCGATCCTCGCAACCGTGGCGTTCGGCTCGCGCGTGACGCTGGACGAGGTGCAGTACGAGGGGATCGAGAACATCACCTCGGCGCACGTCGCCGCAGCGCGGCAGATGGACATGGTCGTCCGCCTCGTGGGCCGGGCAACGCTCGTCGGCGGCAAGGTCGACGTGCGGGTCTCGCCCGCCCTGGTGGATCGCGCCCACCCGCTCGCCGCGGTCGAGGGCGCCTTCAACGCGGTGATGCTCCAGGGCGACGCGATCCGCGAGATCACGCTCAATGGGCCCGGCGCCGGCGGCATCGAGACGGCCTCCGCGGTCGTCGCGGACATGGTCTCGATCATCGGGACGCAGGGCACCGGCTTCCTGCACAACGACTCGGCGTACCGCACGCTCGAGCTGCTCCCGCCCGGGGAGCTGCGCTCGCCGTACTACATCCACCTGCGCGTCGACGACCGTCCGGGCGTGCTCGCCCACATGGCGGAGCGGCTCGCCGCGCACGACATCTCCGTCGCGCGCCTGGTGCAGCACGAGCAGAACGGTGGCGCCGCGCTGCACGTCGTGACGCACGAGGCGCGGGCCGGCGACATGGCCGCGGCGCTGGCGGAGATCCGCGACCTGCCTGAGACGACCAACGAGCCGGAGGCGCTGCCCGTGATCTCCGAGCGCGGCGTCGCGGAGCTGGGATGGGCGTAAAGCACCGCGGCTCCGTCCCGCTCGCGGAGCGCTACCGCGACCGGCTGCCGATCGACGCAGACACGCCGATCGTCTCGCTCGGCGAGGGCGGCACGCCGCTGCTCTACGCGTCGCGCCTCTCGGCGCAGCTCGGCATCGAGCTCTACCTCAAGTTCGAGGGCGCCTTCAACGCGGTGATGCTCCAGGGCGACGCGATCCGCGAGATCACGCTCAATGGGCCCGGCGCCGGCGGCATCGAGACGGCCTCCGC
>JAWVDX010000429.1:0-5708 GCA_033857015.1 Gaiellaceae bacterium | reverse complement strand
GGCGCGGGCTCGACCTGCCGCTGCTGATCGGTGGCGCCACGACCTCGCGCCAGCACACGGCCGTGAAGGTGGCGCCGGAGTACGGCAACCCGACCGTTCATGTTCTCGACGCCTCGCGCGTCGTCGGCGTCGTGTCGGCGCTGCTCGATCCGGAGCGGCGCGCCACGCTGAACGACGAGAACCTGGTCGACCAGGAGCGGCTACGCGTCCAGCACGCCGCGCGCGACGCGAAGCCGATGCTGGCGATCGCCGAGGCGCGCGCGCGGCGCACGCCGGTCGAGTGGCGAGCGGAGGACCTCGCGGTCCCGGCATTCCTGGGCCTGCGCCAGATCGAGCGCCAGCCGCTCGAGGAGCTCGTCCCGGCGATCGACTGGACGTTCTTCTTCCACGTCTGGGAGCTGAAGGGCAAGTACCCGGCGATCCTCGACGATCCGCGCCTCGGTGCCGCGGCGCGGGAGCTCTTCGCCAACGGGCAGGAGCTGCTCGACCGCATCGTCCACGAGCGGCTGCTCGAGGCGCGCGGCGTCTACGGCTTCTGGCCAGCCAACGCGGACGGCGACGACATCGTTCTCTTCACCGACGAGGACCGCGACCAGGAGCTCGCCCGCTTCCCGATGCTGCGCCAGCAGGCGGATCACCAGGACGAGCGGCCGAACCGCTCGCTCGCGGACTTCGTCGCGCCGCTCGAGACGGGGCTGCGGGACTACGTCGGCGCCTTCGCGGTCACGGCCGGCGTCGGGACGGACGAGCTGGCCGGCGCCTTCGAGGCGGAGAACGACGACTACAACGCGATCCTCACCAAGGCGCTCGCCGATCGCCTGGCCGAGTCGTTCGCGACCGTCCTCCACGAGCGCGTGCGCCGCGAGTGGTACCAGACCGAGACCCTCACGCCGGAGCAGCTGATCGCCGAGAAGCACCGCGGGATCCGTCCCGCCTTCGGCTATCCGGCCTGCCCCGACCACACGGAGAAGGGCACGCTCTTCGACCTGCTCGGCGCCCGCGAGCTCGGCATCGAGCTGACGGAGCACTTCGCGATGACCCCGACCGCGGCCGTCAGCGGCATCTACCTCGGGCATCCCGCCTCGAAGTACTTCGCCGTCGGTCGCGTCGCCCCGGACCAGGTGGCCGACTACGCGGCGCGCAAGGGCTCGAGCGTCGAGGTCGTCGAGCGCTGGCTCGCGCCCAATCTCGGCTACACGCCCTAGCTGCGCGGAGCGTATGCTCTCGCTCGAGCGCAAGGCGCGCTCACGGCGTCGCGGACGGGCCCGCCCGCGTTGCAGCAGTGCTCGCTGGTCCCCCCCTTCCGGCAGCGCAGCAGTGGCAAGGGAACCACGGGCCCGCCCGCAACGCCGTGGTGTGATGGCTCGCCTGAGGGATTGAGCCGGCACCCCTTTGCTCCGACCCTAGGAGTGAGGAAGGGAGCCAGGCGTCACATTTGCGGTCGCCTGAAATCTGAGGGGGAGGTTTCTGGCGATGACGCCTGCACGCATGTTGCTCGGACTCGGCACAGCCCTGCTCGCGCTCGCGACGGCTGCGCAGGGAGCGCTCGGCTCCTCGGCACCGCTGCGCTTCGCCTCCGCGCCGGCGCGGGTCGCCCAGGGCGGGCACGTCGACGTGACGGTCGCGGTGCGCCCGGCGAGCGCGCAGTGTGCGCTGTCGGTGCGCTACGCGAACGGGGCGCGCCAGGCGGGGCTCCGCGGGACGCAGGCCCTCGGCGGGCGCGCGACGTGGAGCTGGGACGTGCCGATCGGCACGGCGGTCGGCCGGGCGCAGGTCGTCGTCCGCTGCACGGGGGCGGGCACGAGGAAGCACATCCTCCTCGTCGTCGGCGCCCAGACGCCGTTGCGCGTCGACGTGCTGAAGCAAGGATTCTCGATCCGCAACCGCTCCTACGGCGGCGCGGACGTCAGCTACGGCGTCATCCTCCAGAACCGCTCCACCACGGAGGACGCGATGAGCGTCAACGTGCTGGTCAACTTCGTGATGACGAACAGCAAGCTGAGCGGCTCCGCCTCGACGCCCGTCACGTCGATCCCGGCGGGCGGGACGTATGCGCTCGGCGGCAACCTCTCCTACGACGGCATTGCGCCGGTGGATCGCCTCGAGGTGGTCGTCACGGTCGGGAAGCGGCAGCCGCACAAGCTCCACGTGCCGCCGATCGCGAACATCTACCTCGAGCCGAGCAGCTACGACGCGGGCTGGATGGGCGCCGTGGACGGCGAGCTGATCAACGACGACCCGCTGCTCATCCTGCAGAGCGCGCAGCTCTCTGCGGTGGTGCTCGACGCCGGCGGGAACGTCGTCGGCGGAGCGACGGGCTACGCGTTCGCGCCGCTGCCGCCGAGCGCGCGGGAGCTGGTCAAGCTCACGGGCTCCGTGACCGCGATTCCTGTGTCGAAGGCCGCGAGTGCGCTCGTCAGCGTGATTCCGACCTACGTGTTGCCGAACTCGGGCTAGTAGTAGCTAGAGCGCCTCGCCCGAGAGCGGGTCGAAGAAGTGCGCCTCCTCCGCGTTCGGGCGGAGCGTGATCTGCTCGCCGCGGGCCGGCGCGTGCTTCGCCTCGGAGCGGGCGACCAGCTTGACGTCCTTGCCCCCGACGTCCGCGACGCAGAACACGTGGGCGTCGAAGCCGATCGTCTCGACGACGGTGACCTGTGCCGGCAGCCCCTCCGAGCCGAGCTCGAGCGACTCCGGGCGGAGCCCGACGACGAGCTCCGTCAGCTTGCGCTCCGAGCGTGCCTGCGCGACCGCTGGCGGCAGCGGGATGTCGACGCCGCAGAGCGAGACGCCGCCGTCCGCGTAGGGCAGCGTGAACAGGTTCATCGCGGGCGAGCCGATGAAGCCCGCGACGAAGAGGTTCGCGGGCTTGCGGTACAGCACGTCGGGCGTATCGAACTGCTGGAGGAACCCGTCCTTGAGCGCCGCGACGCGGTTCCCCAGGGTCATCGCCTCGGACTGGTCGTGCGTCACGTACACGGTCGTCACGCCGAGCTCGAGCTGGAGCGCCGCAATGTCGGAGCGCATCTGCACGCGCAGCTTGGCGTCCAGGTTCGAGAGCGGCTCGTCCATCAGGTAGACGCTCGGGCGGCGCACCATCGCGCGACCCATCGCCACCCGCTGGCGCTGCCCGCCGGAGAGCTGTCCCGGCTTGCGGTGCAGGTACTCCGTCAGGCCGAGCATCTCCGCGACCTGGTGCACGCGCTGGACGCGCTCCGCCTTCGGCACCTTCGCGATCTTGAGCGGAAAGGCGATGTTCGCCTCGACAGAGAGGTACGGATAGAGCGCGTAGTTCTGGAACACCATGGCGATGTCCCGCTGCTTCGGGGGCAGGTCGGTGACGTCGCGGTCACCGATCGTGATCGTGCCGGCGTCCACCTCCTCGAGCCCGGCGAGCATGCGCAGCGCCGTCGTCTTGCCGGAGCCGGACGGCCCGACGAGGACGACGAACTCGCCTTCGTCGATGTGGAGGTCGAGCGCGTTGACGGCCGGCGCATCGGTGCCGGCGTACATGCGCGTCGCCTTGTCGTAGCGAACCTCAGCCATTGTCGTTCCTTCCGCTCGAGGCGCGACCGTGCACCCCACCGTTGACGGTGATGCCGATGGCGGAGAGGGGCACCGCCGTCAGCTCGACCTTCTCTGCTGCCGCGTCGAGCTCCCGGCGCAGCCGCGCCTGAGCCTCGGGACCGCCGCCCAGCCTGTCCAGCGCGTAGAGCGCAGCGCCGACGATCGGCCGCGAGGTCGTGACGTGGATCTCGAGCTGCGGGTCGAGTGCGAGCAGGTCGCGCTCGATCGTCTCGAGGAGCAACGGGGTGCGCGAGCGCAGGATGCCGCCTCCGAGGGCGACCTGAACCGGCTCGTTCAGAAGCTCGAGGCGCAGGAGCACCGCGCGCACCATCGCCACGACCTCGTCGGCCAGCCTGACGACGATCTCCGCGGCGACGGCGTCGCTCGAGGAGACCTCGAGAACCATCGGCGCCAGCTCCATCAGGCGCTGGACGTTGATCTGCCCGCCGTGGATCGCCTCGCCCACCGCCTGCGGCGTCGCCAGGCCGAAGTGCTGCGGGACGAGCTGCTCCAGCACCGTGCGCGGGCCGCGCCGGTCCTCCGAGCGTGCCGCAGCCGAGAGTGAGGAGAGCCCGAGGTCGTAGCCGCCGCCCCAGTCGCCGGTGATCTGCCCCAGCGCGGGGAAGCGGACCGTCCGCCCGTCCGCGGCGAGGCCGATCGCATTGATCCCGGCTCCGCAGACGACCCCGACGCCGACGCCGATGTCGGTGCCCGCGCGGAGGACGGCCATGGTGTCGTTGCCGACGAGCGTCGTCGTCGCCCAGGCGCGCTGCTCGATGCGCCGCTCCAACTCGGCCTCCTCCTCGGGGAGGTCGGCGCCTGCGAGCAGGAGCGCCCCCACCTCTGCGACGGGCGTGCCGTTGAGAGTGATGCCGGCGTCGCGGGCCGCGTCGGCGAGCAGGTGCTCGAGGACGTCGATCGCCCCGTCGAGGCCGAGGTGGTGCGGCGAGCTGAGCGGGCCGCGCACGAGGGCGAGTACCTCGCCCGCGCTCGTCAGCAGCGCGAGGTCGGTCTTCGAGTTGCCGCCGTCGACGGCGAGCAGGATGCCGTCGCTCACCTGCGGGCCTCCGCGTCGAGATGGAACTGGGGGAGATGCTGCGCGCCCGCGTCGAGCAGGAGCTGCAGCAGCTCCTCCGCCATCGGCCACTGGCCGACGAGCGGGTGGGAGAGCAGCGCCTTGCGGGCGAGCGCCTGGTCGCCGGTCACCGCCGCCT
The DNA here is from genome assembly GCA_033857015.1 of Gaiellaceae bacterium. Classification (GTDB taxonomy): domain Bacteria; phylum Actinomycetota; class Thermoleophilia; order Gaiellales; family Gaiellaceae; genus JAWVDX01. The sequence continues at coordinate 930 of JAWVDX010000429.1, read as the reverse complement.
GCGCGGCGAGGCGCTCGTAGGCGGCGACGTGCTGGACGAGGCCGAGCAGCTCCGGAGCGAGCGGAGGCTGGGGCATGGGAGTGGCCCCAGCCGCGCTCACCCGTGCCGGAAGCTCGACTGCGTCGTCGTCTGCCAGCCCTGCAAGCGTCCCGTTGTTGCGCGTGTCGACGACGTGGATGCCGTCGTCGGAGGTGGCGATCGACGCGACGAGGCCGATCGCAGCCTCGCTGTAGAAGGCGCCGCCGCGCTTCTCCAGGAGCGGTGGCTTCGTGTCCAGGGTCGGATCCTTGTACAGCTCGAGCAGCTCGTGCTCGATCTCGGCGACCGCCTCGGCGCGCGGCTTCTCGCCTGCGAGCTGCGCCGCGAGCACCTCGCCGTGGCCGTAGAAGTAGTGCAGGTAGTAGGACGGGATCGCCCCGAGCTCCCGGAGCAGGCGCAGCGGCGTGTCGACGAGCTCCGCGAGCTCCTCGCCGTGCTCGGCGAGCAGCTCCGGCAGGACGTCCTTGCCGTCGAGCCAGACGGAGCGCACCCACGTGAGGTGGTTCAGCCCGACCTGGTCGATCAGGACACGCTCCGCCGCCACGCCGAGCTGCTTCGCCAGCGTGCGCTGGAAACCGATGGCCACGTTGCACAGGCCCACGGCACGGTGATCGGCATCGAGCAGCGCGCGCGTGACGATCCCGACCGGGTTCGTGAAGTCGACGATCCAGGCGCCGTCGTTCGCGAGCGCCCTGACCCGGTCGGCGATCCCAAGCACGACCGGCACGGTGCGCAGCGCCTTTGCGAGGCCGCCCGCGCCCGTGGTCTCCTGGCCGATGCAGCCGCAGGCCAGCGGGACGGTCTCGTCGGTGAGCCGCGCCTCCTGGCCGCCCACCCGGATCTGGATCAGCACGAAGTCGGCACCCTCGACCGCGCGATCCAGATCCCCGG
>JAWVDX010000428.1:0-2785 GCA_033857015.1 Gaiellaceae bacterium | reverse complement strand
GACGGTTGATCGCGTCCGCCCAGTCAATCATCCCTGCGGCCGAGGCTAGCAAGCGTCCCTTCCTCGCGAAGGTTGCCGACACGTTGACGCAAGCGCCAGGTCGCTGGCAAGTCGGCCGCGCAGACGGTCTCAGACCTCGCACCGGAATCGTGGGCCTGAACACCGCTAGCCTCGACGAACTGGCACAGAGCGTTCGCGAGCCTGAGATGTTCGATGCCTACAGGAACGGACTCAAGATTCGATGCCGCGAGAACAGGCCTGCAAATTCCGGGGATTCTGGTCGGCTGCCTGTCGCCTGGATAGCCCTCGAAATGACGCCCGCGGCCGCTTCGAGAGGCAGGGGCCTCAGCGCCACCACTTCGACTCGACCGCGTCGCCCGTTCCGCCGGTGCGGTCGAGCCCGTCGAGCGTCGCCATGTCCTCGTCGCCGAGCGTGAAGTCGAACACGGCGCCGTTCTCCTCGATGCGCTCGCGGTGGGTCGACTTGGGGAGGACGATGAAGCGGTGCTGGAGCGCCCAGCGGAGCAGCACCTGCGCTGGCGTGCGTCCAATCCTCTCGGCTATCCGCGCGACCGTAGCGTCGCGGAGATGGCGCCCGGTGCCAAGCGGGCTGTAGGCCTCGGCCTCGATCCCGTGTGCGCGGCCCGCCTCGACGAGGGCGCGTCGATACCCGAACGGGCTCAGGTTGATCTGGTTGACGGACGGGACCTGACTCGCGACCGCGACGACCGCGTCGAGCTCGCCCACGCTGAAGTTGGAGACGCCGACAGAGCGGGCGAGGCCGAGCTCCGTGGCCCGCTCCATCCCGGCCCACGCCCATGTTGGGCCGGCCTGCGGCCAGTGGACGACGTAGAGGTCGACACGGTCGAGCCCGAGCCGTTCGAGACTGCCTTCCAGCTCGGCGACCGGATCCTCGCGGCCCGGGTTGAACTTCGTCGTGACGAAGATCTCGTCGCGCGGGACACCGCTCTGGCGGATGCCCTCTCCGACGCTGCGCTCGTTCCCGTAGGCCTGTGCGGTGTCGACGTGGCGATACCCAGCCTCGAGCGCCCAGCGTACGGCGTCCACACATTCCTGCCCCTCGTCGATCTGCCAGACGCCGAGCGCCAGCAGCGGCACCACCGTCCCGTCGTTCAGCTCGATGTGCTGCTCGTCGCGCATGCGTCTCCCCTCATCGCGGGCTGACGATTTGAGGCCACGGACTGTAGCGACCGGCGGCGCGCAGGCCGGCGCGCTCGAGCACGCGCGGCAGCGACTCGATCAGCTCGGGCTTGCCCAGCGCGAGCGCGGCTCCGGATTCGACCGCGGAGCCCGCAGTCGCGGCGGAGGGCTCAGCGCTCATGAGCACGAACGGCACGCGGTCGCCCCACGCCCGCAGCCACCGCAGCAGCTCGAGCCCGTCCATGCCCGGCAGCTCCAGGTCGCTGAGGACACCCACGACCGAGACCTCGGACAGCACCCGCAGCCCGTCCTCGGCGTCGGCGACCGCGATCGGCTCGTAGCCGAGCCGGTGCAGCATCACGCCGAGCAGGATGCGCATGCCCTCGTAGTCGTCGACGACCAGGATCCGCGGCCGCTCGTCCTCGTCGTGCCACCGGTCGGCCCACTCTTCGACTGCCGCCACTGCGCTCATGTCCTGCTCCCCTCGTCTCGAAAACCTGAGCGCTCGTGGGGGAGCCAAGCTCCCCCACGAGCGAATTGCCTACGCCGCGAACTCGAGCACCGGCTCCAGCTGCTCCGGAGCCTGCTCGAGCTCGTCGGACCGGATGAGCGTCAGTGCCGCGACGATGCCGACCGCCGCGATGCTGGCGCCGACAACGAAGGCGCCGGTGAACCCATGCACGAGCGCCGACGGCAGCGCGGTCCCGTCCGCGAGCGCATTGGATGTCCGCGACGTTGCAATCGTCGACAGGATCGAGATGCCGAGCGCGCCGCCGATCTGCTGCGTCGTGTTGAACAGACCGGACGCAAGCCCAGCCTCGGCGGGCCGGACGCCGGCCAGCGCCGCGATCGAGATCGGCACGAACGAGAAGCCGAGACCGACGCCCACGAGCAGGAAGCCCGGCAGCAGGTCGCCGAGGTACGTGCCGTGGACGGAGACCTGCGTGAAGTACACGAGCCCGCCCGTCAGCGCAACCATCCCGGTGACGAGCACCGGCTTCACGCCGACGCGGTTCACGAGCTGCGCCGCGACCCCCGACCAGAGGATCGCGCTCCCGGCCACTGCGAGATACGCCATGCCGGTCCTCATGGGTGAGTAGCCGAGCACCTGCTGCATGTAGAGGGTCAGCATCAGGAACAGCGAGAAGGTGGCCGTCCCGAGAATCAGCCCGCCGACATTTGCGCCCAGGACCGTCTTCGTGCGGAGGATCCCGAAGCGCATCAGCGGCTCGGCGTGTCGGCGCTCCCACCAGCCGAACGCGGCCAGCAGCGCGACCGACGCCGCGATGACGCCGATCGTTCGCGCCGAGCCCCAGCCGTACGTGCCGCTCTGGGTGATCGCGTAGACGAGCGACACGAGCCCGCCCGTCACGAGCACGGCGCCGAGGGCGTCGAACGACTTCACGGTCGTGTCGCGGCTCTCTTCGAGGAGACGCGGGGCGAGGAAGAATGCCGCCACGCCGACCGGAACGTTGACGAAGAAGATCCACGACCAGCTCAGCGTCTCCGTGAGCACGCCGCCGAGCAGGACGCCGGCCGCGGCGCCGAAGCCGCCGACCGCGCCCCAGACGCCGAGCGCGATGTTGCGCTCACGGCCCTCGGTGAACGTCGTCGAGAGGATCGA
>JAWVDX010000427.1:0-3520 GCA_033857015.1 Gaiellaceae bacterium | reverse complement strand
GTGCGGCGGGCGGCGGCGGTCTCCTCGCGCAGCTGCCGCGCGAGGTCGCGGGTCAGCTGGCCGGGGCGGAGGCGCCACGTCCAGTTGCCGGTGGCGCGGCCGGGGGTGTTCATGCGCGCCTCGTCGCCGAGGCCGAGCACGTCCTGGGCCTGGAGGATCGCCAGGTGCGGCGACGACGACAGCGCGAGGCGGATCAGCGCCCAGTGCGGCGCGAGGCCGTCAAGCGGGATCCGCTCCCGCACGCTCGCCGGCTGCTCCGCGTACCAGCCGGCGACCGACTGGTTGTCGTGCGTGCCGGTGTAGATCACGTCCTCCGGCTTGTGGTTCGCCAGGGCGTGCGGGTTCGCGGGGCCGCCCTCGAAGCCGAACTCGAGCACCGCCATCCCCGGGAAGCCGAGGCTCGTGCGCAGGCGCTCGACCGCGGGCGTGATTACGCCGAGGTTCTCCGCGATCACCGCGAGCGATCCGAGCTCGAGCTCTGCCGCGCGGAACGGCTCCGCACCGGGCCCGCGCCGCCAGCGGCCGTTGCGCGCCGTCTTGAGGCGGCTCGGGACCGACCAGTAGGCGGTGAAGGCGCGGAAGTGATCGACGCGCAGGACGTCGAAGAGCTCGAAGCTGCGGCGGAAGCGCTCCGTCCACCACGCGTAGCCCTCGCGCCGGTGCGCCGGCCAGGCGTAGAGCGGGTTCCCCCAGAGCTGGCCGTTCGCCGTGAAGAAGTCCGGCGGGACACCGGCGACCTCGTCCTCCTGGAAGAGGTCCGGCCGGGCGAGGTGGTCGGCGCTCCCCGGTGCGACGTAGATCGGGAGGTCGCCGATCAGGCGGACGCCGTGCTCGGCGGCGTAGCTCCGCAGCGCGGTCCACTCCCGCTCGAAGCGCACCTGGTCGTCCAGCGCGTCGTCGCCGGCGAACCACTCCCAGTCGAGCGCCCAGCCGGAGTGCCGCTCGCGGAAGTCGTCGCGCTCGGCACGGGTCACCCGCGCGCGCGGCTTCGCGAGCAGCCCGCCCCACGCCGCGAAGGCCGACGCGGAGCGGTAAGGCGAGCCCACCTCGTCCGGCGGCCCCAGCGGGAGCATCTGCCACCAGGACTGCCCCGCGGCGGCGAGCCAGTCCACGAACCGGTACGCCTCCCGGTCGAGGACGCCGTTCGGCAGCGAGGTCGGGTGCAGCAGCACTCCGCTCGATCGAGCAAGCTTGTCGTCGCGTTTAGTCCCGGCCATCGCCAGAGAGAGTCTGATCGCCCGTGCCCCTCCAACGCTCAGCCGAACCGCCACGCCGCATCGTCGTCGAGCACGTGTGGCCACAGCTCGACTGCGGTCGCTGGCCTGCAAAGGCCTCGCTCGGCGACGCCGTGGACGTGTGGGCGGACATCTTCCGCGACGGTCACGAAGTGCTCGGCGCGGGGATCCGCTACCGCAAGCTCGGGGCGCGGCGCTGGCGCGAGGCCCCGCTCCTGCCCGTCGGGAGCGACTGCTGGCACGGGCAGTTCCGGCCCGACTCGTGCGGGCTCTGGGAGTACAGCTTGCTCGCCTGGGTCGACCGCATCGCAAGCTGGCAGCGGGAGCTCGCGCGCAAGGTCGAGGCGGGACAGAAGGACGTGAAGAGCGAGCTCGCGGAGGGCGCGCTGCTGCTCGATGTGGCCGAGCTCGACGTGGAGGCGGGGCTCGCGGCTCCCGCAGGCGACCGCTCCGAGGTCGTCGAGTCGGGGCCGCTGCGGGTCGACGTCGACCGCGAGCGGGCGCGCTTCGGCTCCTGGTACGAGCTCTTCCCGCGCTCCTTCGGTGGCTTCGCCGGGGTGGAGAAGATCCTCCCCGACCTCGCGGAGCTCGGCTTCGACGTGCTGTACCTGCCGCCGATCCACCCGATCGGGCGCGTCAACCGCAAGGGTCGCAACAACGCGCTGAAGGCGGCGAAGGGCGATCCGGGGAGCCCGTGGGCGATCGGCTCCGACGAGGGCGGGCACGAGGCGATCAACCCTGAGCTGGGGAGCCTCGCCGACTTCGAGCGCCTCGTCGGGCGAGCCGGCGAGCTCGGGATCGACATCTGCCTCGACTTCGCGATCCAGTGCGCGCCCGACCACCCCTGGCTGCGCGAGCACCCGGAGTGGTTCCAGCACCGTCCGGACGGGACGCTCAAGTACGCGGAGAACCCGCCCAAGAAGTACCAGGACATCCACAACGTCGACTGGGACTGCGAGGACTGGCGCGGGCTCTGGGAAGCGCTCCGCGACATCGTCCTCCTGTGGGTCGAGCGCGGCGTCACGGTCTTCCGGGTCGACAACCCGCACACGAAGCCGCTGCCTTTCTGGGAGTGGCTCATCCGCGAGGTGCGGACGGCTCATCCGGACGTGGTCTTCCTGGCCGAGGCGTTCACCGCGCCGGCGATGATGCGTGCGCTCGCCAAGGCCGGCTTCAACCAGTCCTACACCTACTTCACGTGGAAGAACTCGAAGGCGGAGCTCGTCGAGTACGTGACGGAGCTCGCGCGGACGGAGATGCGCCACTACTCCCGGCCGAACTTCTTCGTCAACACGCCGGACATCCTCCACGAGTACCTCCAGAAGGGCGGGCGACCCGCGTTCGAGGCGCGGCTGATCCTGGCCGCGACGCTCTCGCCGAGCTACGGGATCTACTCCGGCTACGAGAATCTCGAGCGCGTCCCGGTGCGCGAGGGCAGCGAGGAGTACCTCGACTCGGAGAAGTACGAGCTGAAGAAGCGGCGCCTCGACGGGGAGCTGCTCGGCCTCGTGCAGACGCTGAACCAGGCGCGGCGCGCTCACCCGGCGCTGCAGCGGCTCGAGACCGTCGACTTCCTCGAGACTCGGAGCGACGAGCTGATCGCCTACTCGAAGTCGGACGGCGAGGACACGGTGCTCGTCGTCTGCAACCTCAACCCGATCCTGGCGCGGGAGGGGCTCGTCGACGTTCCGGCCGCGCTCGGCCTGGGCACCTCGTTCCGCGTGCGCGACCTCCTCGACGGGAAGCTCTACACCTGGGCGAGCGGCGGCAATTACGTCCGCCTCGACCCGACCGAGCGCGTCGCCCACGTCTTCGAGATCGCCCCAGCCCCGGAGGCGAAACAGCCATGACCGGATCAGCCACGGTCCGTCGGGACATGTCCGGGGGCCTGTCCCCGGGACATGTCCACGTGGGAGAGTTGCGGCGATGAGCAGCCACGCCTTCCCGCCGCCGCCCGAGCCTGACCCTGGTGCCCAGCCCGAGGCGGAGCTCGTCCAGACGCAGGCGCCCGGCCACTGGTTCGAGCGCGACCCGTCGTGGTTCAAGCGCGCCGTCTTCTACGAGATCCACATCCGCGGCTTCTTCGACGGGAACGACGACGGCTCCGGCGACTTCGCCGGCCTGACACAGAAGCTGGACTACCTGCAATGGCTCGGGATCGACGTCATCTGGCTCCTCCCGATGTACCGCTCCCCGTTGCGCGACGGCGGCTACGACATCGCCGACTTCTTCTCGATCCACCCCGACTACGGCACCGTCGAGGACTTCCGCACCTTCGTCGAGGC
>JAWVDX010000426.1:0-4123 GCA_033857015.1 Gaiellaceae bacterium | reverse complement strand
GGAGTTGATCGCGGCCGCGGACGAGGCGCTCTACGCCGCCAAGAGCTCGGGCCGGAACCGTGTCGTGAGCACGCGGGACCGCGTCGTGAGCACCGATTGACCCGACCCGAAAAACTGCGAATAGCTGCACTTTCCTGTGCGCTAGACTGTGCCTAAGGCAGGATTGCCCCTTGCCAGCCTAAACAGCACCGTTACAATGCGCCCTCAGTACCTCGCACGACCCGACCTTGTCCCCTAGGAGGAGAAGCAGGTATGCCGGTTGAGACCCCGTCGATGTTCGCGAAGGTCATCGAGGATCACCTCGAGTTGAAGAAGCGGAACTCCGACCTATCCCATGCGATGCCGCTCGAGCGCTACGCAACGGAGGATCCCTTCGAGAATCACCCACTTTTCAAGTCAGAGGAGCAGGCCCGCCTGGAGGAGACGATGGGCGGCACGGTTCCTTCGCCCGTTGCAGCGCCCGCGCTCACCTGGCCCGGTGAGGAGCAGGCCGAGACCGAGGCTCCCGCTCTCGACGAGAAGCTGTGGAGCCGGTCGCGCGACTTCGACTGGGGCGACTGACCCGCCCCGGCGTCGAGACGCCGGAGCTGGATGACATGAGTGGCCGCGACCGTCAGGTTGCAGGGCTCGTCCTGGGTGCGCTCGCTGCGCTGGGCGGCGTCTTCGCCGCACGCCGGCTGCGCGAGCGCCCGCGCCCTACCGACGTGGAGCTGCTCGAGACGGTGCGCCGCCGGCTGCGCGCCGGCCTCGACGTCCCGGGTAACACGATCGAGCTTGCGATCGCGGATGGCGTCGTCGAGCTGAGCGGAGAGGTCGACACGCCCGAGCTGGGTGACGAGCTCGAGCGGCGCGCCCGCGCGGTGCGCGGCGTCCGGGGTGTCGAGAACCTGCTCCACCTCCCCGAGGCGCCCGTTCGCTGAGCCGGCGGGTCTGACCCCTGGACATGTCCCGTCCGGTGGGTGGTGGCGGCTGAAGCGGGGTCAGGCGCGGCGCGAGCGCCGCCGTCTCGCTCCTGGCGCCGTGTCCGGAATGGAGAGGGTTTTCGGCAGTTGCATCGGGTTCCGCGGCAATCTGACGTGCTGATCCGCAGCGCTCCCCGCCTGCCCGCTACTGTCCTCGGCGGAACGGTGCGCGCGAAACCGCTGGTGAGCCTCACGAAACAGCCGCGTCGCGCCGATGGAGTGGCAAGTGCGGAACGAGTCGGCATCACATGACCGCTCGGGGGTCGCGCAACTGCGCGCCCTCCTGGAGGTGACACGCCTTGTCGGGTCCGAGGTGGACGTCCACGCGGTCCTCGACGCAGTCGCCGAGACGATCAGCGGGACGCTCGGCTTCCGCACGGTGGCGATCAACCTCTACAGGCCCGCCTGGGACGACTTCCAGATCGCGATCGTGCACGGGAACGAGGAGGCGAGCAGCATGCTCGTCGGCCACGCCGACCCGCTCGAGCGCTGGGCCGCGGTGCTCGACCCGCGCTACGAGCGCCGGGGGGCGTTCTGGATCCCGGCCGAGGAGGCCTGGAACGAGCCGGCAGGCCCGCTCTCGTACACGCCGCAGCTCGACTCGGCCACCCTCGCCCAGGTCGATGCGTGGCACGCCGAGGATTCGCTCATCGTCCCGCTGCAGGGCACCAGCGGCGAGCTGCTCGGCATGGTCTCCGTCGACGAGCCGCTGAGCTGCCGCCGTCCGACCGACGACGAGATCGACGTGCTGGTGGCCGTCTCGGCTCATGCGGCGTTCGTCCTGCAGGCCGCGCTCATCCAGGACGCCGACGAGCGCCATCTGGCCGCGCTCGAGCACCTGCTCGAGATCTCGGCCCGGCTCAACGAGACGCTGGACGTGGACGAGATTCTCCAGGCGGTTTGCACCGGGATCAGCGAGGCGCTGCGCTTCCGCTGCGTCTCGGTCGACCTCGTGGACACGTCCGCGGGCACGTTCGCCGCGCGCGCCGCCGTCGGCTGGAGCCTCGACGACCCCGCCTTCAGCACCGCGACCACGGTGAGCGACGTCGAGCCGCTCCTCGACCCGCAGTTCGAGATCGAGGGCTGCTTCCTGCTCCCGTCGGAGGAAGCCCGCGCGCGCTTCCGCCGCGACACGACCTACGTCTCGAGCCTCAACGGACGGGGCCCGCATGCCTGGCAGCACCACTGGCTGCTCGTCCCGCTGCGCAGCCGTGGCGGCGAGCTCCGCGGCCTGATCTGGGTCGACGAGCCGGAGGATCAGCTCGTTCCCTCGCGCGACACGCTCCAGGCGCTGCGCGTCTTCGCGAACCAGGCGCAGGCCGCGCTCGAGTCGGCCGCCCAGTTCGAGGAGGTGCGCTTCCTGGCCGACCACGATCCGCTGACGCGTCTGTTCAACCGGCGCGCGTACATGAGCGAGCTGGAGAGCGAGCTCGACCGCGCCGAGCGCTACGGGAGCGGCTTCGCGCTCGTCCTCTGCGACCTCGATGGCTTCAAGAAGATCAACGACACGAACGGGCACCTCGCCGGCGACGCGGCCTTGCAGCGCTTCTCCGTGCTGCTGAGCAACGGGCTGCGCACGTCCGACCGCGCGTTCCGGGTCGGCGGCGACGAGTTCGCGCTCCTGCTCGTGTCAGCGGACGCCGGGGAGGCGGAGGAGGCGGTGGCCCGGCTCACCGCGGCGCTCGCCGCCGACCCGAGTGGCGAGACCCCGCTCAGCGCCAGCTTCGGCAGTGCCGTCTATCCGGTGGACGGGAAGACGGCGACGGAGCTGATCCACGCGGCCGACGAGCGGCTCTACTCCGAGAAGCGCAAGCACAACGAGCTGTCGTAGCGGCGGCTGAGCGCTACTGCGGCCCGGAGCCCGGGACGTCCTGGCTGAGCGAGATGCCCTCGGGGCCCTTGCCGCGGTAGGCATCGCGGAACGCCGTGAACGCCTTCTGGTCGAAGTGCGTGCAGAGCGCGATGTGGCCGATCCCGTAGTTGCCGTCCTGGTAGTACTTGCTCGGGTCGCCCGTCCAGGCCGTGAGCGCGATCTTGCTCCCGAGCGACGGGTACGGCGTGCCGAGCATCCCGAGCGGATCCTCCTGATAGAAGCCGTACATCTTGTCGATGTCGGTCCCGGAGACCTTGGGGCCCCACCACATGATCATGCCGCCGTGCTCCTCGTTGTGGACGACCATGCGCGGGTTGACGGGTTCGTAGTAGAAGTTCCACACCGCCCAGGCGCCGAAGTGCCCGCCGGCCGACGGCGGGTCGGTGCTCCACTTGACCTTGGTGGTCAGCGTCGGGACGTCGTTGTGGTAGTTCTTCCCGTCCTTCGGCGGCAGAGGCTTGACCGCCCGTAGCGTGCAGCCGGCAGCTTTCAGCGCCGCGGACACGCTCTCGGTGCTGCTCGAGCCACCGCCCCCGAGCGTGAGCGCCAGGACGATCGCGATGATCGCGATCACGAGGCCGCCGCCCGCGACCGGGAGCAGCCAGGCAGGCCGCGACGAGCTCGTCGGCGCTCCTGTGGGCGCCTTGACGCGCTCCTTCTTCGTGCGGCTCGCCTTCCCCATCGCGCGAGCATGTTCGCACAGGAGCTGAGCGCCGCGTGTCCCGTACAGTCCTCGGGTGCTCCGCCGCCTCGCCGTCCTGCTCGCCGGCCTCGTCGCGTGCGCGGTCGTCGCCCCGAGCGCGCTCGCCCACGCGACGCTCCTGCGCGCGCAGCCCCGCGACCGCCAGGTGCTTGCGGAGGCGCCTGTCGAGGTGCGGCTTCATTTCAGCGAGCCCGTGCGGTCGCTGGGCGGGATCCGCGTCGTCCGCAACGGCGGGGCCTCCGTGCTGCGCGGCAAGCCGCACGTCGTCGGGCGCGACCTCCTCGTGCCGCTGAGGAAGCTCGGCGACGGCGATTACACCGTCCTCTGGCGGGTGCTCTCCGACGACGGGCATCTCGAGACCGGCGTGCTCGCGTTCGGGGTCGGGGCCGGCCGCGCGCCGCCGCAGCCCTCGCTGGTGGCCGGGGGCACGCTCACCGTCCGCGACCTCGTCTCGCGCTTCCTCGTCTTCGCAGGCCTGCTGCTCGCCGCCGGGACGGTGGTGTTTCGGATCCTGGTCTGGCGGGTCGCTGCACGCGGCCTGGGGCGGCCGCCGCACGAGCTGGCGCTCCTCCTCGGCGGCTTCAC